>CAMNLS010000006.1 GCA_946543495.1 uncultured Selenomonadales bacterium
CTTGAGCCTCAACACGTGTCGATTTACGGGCTTGAAGTCGAGGAAGGCACGAAGTTTTATTCTATGGGCGTGACGCTTGACGAAGAACTTTGCGCCGATATGTACGACTTGATAACAGAGACCTTGCCGCTGCTCGGTTATCGCCGCTACGAGATTAGCAACTTTGCTAAGGAAACTTTCGAGAGCCGCCATAACGTCGGCTATTGGACGGGCAAAAATTATTTCGGCTTCGGGGCGGGGGCACACAGCTTCGACGGCAAGTTGAGGACTTCAAACGTTCGCGACGTGACGGACTACATTAAAGGCAACGCGCCAATCGTCGAGGAGGTTGTCACACGGCAAGCGGCGATGGAGGAGTTTTGTTTCCTCGGCTTGCGCATGATTGACGGCATTAATGCAGGGACGTTCCATAAAAAGTTCGGCGTGAAACTCTCGGACGTGTTTGGCGCAGTCCTTGATAAAAATCGTCGGCTCGGCTTGCTTGAGGTCGACGGCGATAAAATTTTTCTGACGACACACGGTTTGGCTCTTGGCAATGAAGTCTTCGCGGATTTTTTATTATAAGGAGGTCATCTCGATGAGAATTTTATTTATGACGATTGCGGTGGCGGCGGCGTTTATGGTGGCGATGATGTTGCCGGCGAAAGCGGCTGTTTATCAACAAGGCATCGTCTACGTGATTTACGAGGAAACGGGCGACGCCTCCCCAAAAGACAAGACGGACTTGAATGCAAACGGCGTGCCTGACTTCGTAGAAGATGTTGCCACGCAGGTTAATGCCGCACGCGAACTCTTTAACGGTGTGTTCAACTTTCCAGACCCGCTTGAATCAGAGCACTTCAAAAATGCAACGTCAATCGAAGTCGACGTAGAATCAAAGACGACTATGGGCAACTACAACGGCTATTCGGGGCGACAGGTAAGAAAACAATCAAGGCACGACCCGAACGAACGCGCTATGCATTTCAAAGTTGCCAACACGATTAATCCCCATAAGAACGCGACGCCAGCACATGAATATTTCCACTTGCTACAATACGGCGTAACAGATTTTAGAAATGCTTGGTTCAAAGAGGGGACAGCGCGTTGGGCACAGGATTCAGTGCAAAAGAAAAATTATCCCGACGACAAGGATATATCTTTCATATTAGAAGATGAATCGGCAGCGGAAGAAATCTTTAAAGGCAGTTACGAGGTTGCGAATCAATTTTGGTATCCTTTGGTAATGAAAATGAACGATAAAGTCACGATACCCGACGAGTTGATAAAAAAATATAAATACGTGGACGGCTCGCCGGTGTTTCTGGACAATATAATTTATGGACCAAACGTAATACGTGCCGTGCTCATAAAATTGAAGTCAAAAGAGGAGCTTGCGGCGGCGGAGTTCGGAACCCTAAAGGAATGGCGTAAAAAAGGTAAGCGCGCTGAAACGAACAACAAGTTCATCATGGATAGCGTTCGCGAGGTCTATAATGACAAACTTTAAGACGGTTGCTCACGGAGAAATTTTCGGCGCGGCGTATGAAGTCAACAAGTCGAAGTTCTTAGCGCATGTTAAGCACATCGAAAGCGAGGAGGCAGCGCGGGACTTCGTGCAGATGATTCGCAAGAAATATTTCGACGCAACGCATAATTGTTCGGCGTGGATACTCGGCGAACGCGGCGATAAACAAAAGTCAAACGACGACGGCGAACCCGGCGGCACTGCTGGCAATCCGATTCTTGAGACGATTAAAAAGAATGACCTGACGAATTGCGCAATCGTCGTGACGCGTTACTTTGGCGGAATAAAACTCGGCGCGGGCGGCTTGATTCGCGCCTATTCACACACCGCCGCGCTCGGCATTGCAAATTCAAAGCTTGTTCGCATGACGGCGTTCAAGAAACTTTCTTTGACGTTGGAATACAATTTCTTAGCGGCAGTGGAAAATTATCTGCGCAATAAAAAAATCAGCGTCGCGAACACCGATTATGCCGATGTCGTGACGCTGGAGCTTTTACTTTTGCCGGAGCAGGTCGAAACTTTTCTAGTTGAGCTGAACGACTTGACCGCCGCGAACTTTTTATATGAGGAACTCGGAGAGGTTCTTATCCCTGTAGGTTGTCCTTGAAAAATTTATTTAGCTTGTCGAACGTAATTTTATTCATGTTGTCGTAGAGGTCGGTAGGAGTTGCGCCGGGCACTACGACAATTTCTTTTGGGCTCTTAACTTGCGCGTCTTGATAAACGAATTTTTTATATCGTGGGGATTGTCAATATGAAGGTTGAACCCTCGCCGGGCTTGCTCTTTACTTTTATTTTGATGTCGTGGCGGTCAGCTATCCACTTCGCAACCGATAAGCCAAGCCCCACAGAATTTTCGTTGTCGATGAGTTTTGTGCGCGCCTTGTCTGTCCGATAGAATCTGTCAAAAATTTTCGCGCAGTCCTCCTTCGGAATGCCAACGCCCTTATCGATGAACTTTAACGTTGCCACGTTTCCCGAAGTCGTCAGCTCCACTTTAACGACGGTATCCGATAAGCTGTAGCGTAAAGCATTGTCGAGGAAGGCGGCGAACATTTTCTTTAGAAACTCTGCGTCCGCTAAAATTTTGCACGGCACGAGCTTCGACAACTGCACGCGGGGCGATTGATAATCTTCAATGAATTTTATCAACAGGTCATCGAGTTCGACGGGCACTTTATTAAGTGGTTGGCGTCCTTGATCGGCACGAGCCAGGAACAGCAGACTTTCAACGAGGCTCCGCATGTTTTGCGCGGAATTCTTTATCGACGTGACGGCCTCTTTAAAGAGTTCGGGGTCATTTGCTCCATAGCTTTCCAATAAGTCGACGTAGCCGCAAATTATTGTAAGCGGCGTCCGCAATTCGTGCGACACGTCGTTTACAAATCGTTGCTGGCGAAATCCCTCCGCCTCAATCCCTAATCGCATAGCCGACGCCTCTGGTCGTGTAAATGTACTTCTCGCCGAACTTGTCATCAATCTTCGAGCGCAAGTAGCTGATATAAACATCGACGACGTTAGTGTCGCCAATGTAATCATAGCCCCAGACCGTTTGCAAAATCTGGTCGCGGCTCAAGACGTTGCGTTTGTTCTCAACGAGATACTTTAAGAGTTCGTATTCTTTATGCGTCAACTCGACGTGCTGACCTTTAACCGTAACTTCGTAGCGTTCGGGGTAGATAATCATATTCTTGACGACGTAACGACTTTCTTCAGCCTCACGGACGCGTTCAGTGTGTCGACGAATTGCTCCGCGAATCCTAGCTAAAAGTTCTTCGGGGGCAAAGGGTTTCGTGACATAATCATTCGCGCCCAAGTCAAGCCCTTCGACCTTATCGAGAACTTCATCACGCGCCGTCAACATGATTATTGGAATGTTGCTGACCTCGCGCACACGCTTACAAATTTCCATGCCGTCCATTTCCGGCAACATTACGTCAAGCAAAATCAAATCATACTTTTCTTGCAAGATTCGTTCGTAAGCGCGTCGCCCATTCGGTTCCGTCGCCGTCTTGAAACCTTCTCGCTCCAGTGTTAATTGAAGCAAGCGGGCTATCGGTCGCTCGTCCTCCACGATAAAAATTTTTTCTCCCATCAACTCAACCTCCTTACCACATGCGCCGTAACATTACCGACGCCGTAACGTCTCTATCATTCTCGCCCACCTGAAGTTCAGCCTCGCCGCCCATAAACCAGCCGCGTGCAAATTCTTCTTCGCCGCGCAGACTGAACACAAAATGCGTCTTGTCTCTCTTCTGCCTGAGCCGATAACTATTTGAAGTGTCGCCCTCATAACTGATTCGCAAATCGGGGTCGGCTCCCGTGAAGCCGTGCTTAACTCCAAACCTTAGACCTAACATGCCCGACCGATAACATCGCTTTAAGTCTAAGCCCGTCTGCATTGCAAGATAATTATTGCTGTCCGCGTCCACGTGCTGATTGTAAATGCCCGCGCCGCTCTCGTTGTAACCGTTCTGCTTTAAGTGCGACGCTTGGAAATTTATAAACGGGCTAACATGCCACAGCTTACGCGGTTGAAGGTCGTATTTATACTCGCCGCCGATTTCAACAATGCGGCTTTTGTAATTGGCGTTCGTCGACAAGCCCAGTGATGAAATTCCTCTGTGCAATGAGTTCCGCAGTTGCCCGCCGTTGACATAAAGATAAACATCGCTTGCCCGATTGTGATAGCCCGCGTAGAGTCCAAGCCGCGTATCATAAACCGTCGCCCGCGATGATTCTGCGCCATAGCTTATTGTCCCATACGTCGCGAAAATTCCTGTGCGCCATTTCCTTCCAAGCGGTCTATCGTAGCCGCCGACGATAACGCTTCCATGATAATCCGTGCCGCCGCGCAGTTCGCCCCAATTCTTCATGTAGTTTAGCCAGAAATTATTTTCCTGCCGCGTCGGAACTTTAACCTTAACCGTCATATCGGACGAAGTGTCATCGCCGTCAGCAAAGTGTAGCGGATTAATGTTTACGTCAATGTAATCGGGCGTGAAAATTCTTCCAATGCGGTCGGCAATCATGTTATCAATCGCCGTACTTTGTTGGGCGACGCTCATAACCTGTGCGGAATCATTCGAGCCTATCTCAGTTAAAGTCTGTTTAGCTTCGGGAACATTGAGATTATAAAGGTTGCGCATCTCCTCTTGCTTACCATCGTTGAGCTTTTCATACATGTTATTCATTGCATTTAGGGTCGTTGCCTCTTGAGAGGAAAGCCCCGTAACGTTTTTAGTCTCGTGCGTCGTAACGACTATGGTATTGCCGACAATCTCGCCAGTAGCAGTGAGCATGGCGGAAATCGGAACGGGATTGTTTGCGTCATTCTTAATCTTGCCCGTGATAGAGTTGGCGGTTAAAACCGTAGCAGTTTCATTGGGCAAAAGGCTATCAGTTATGACTGTCGAGCCTTCAACATTCGCTGTGCCTCTTACGATTATCAAACCCGCCCTGCCGCCGCTGAACTTCTTCAACGTGCCATCGGAAATCAAATCGCCATTGATGATTAAGTTCGTATCGGATGAGCCCGCGCCAATCGTCCCGTGATTAATAAAGCTATCATTAACATTGAACGTGCCGCCAAAGAGCTTTGCGCCTTTCATGACCTCAACATTTAGAACGTCCGCTTTGCCTGAAAAGTTTAGCGTGCTTGCATTGACGTGCAGATTGATATTCTTTGCGCCAGAAATCCTTTCGTCATAATTTAACGTCGTGTTGAAATTTAAATCCGTCACGTCGTCGCTATAAGATGTGATGTCGCCGTTAAGGCTTGCTCCCTTACCGATGTTGATAACTTTCACGGAAGAATCCTTGCCTATATAGATTGCGTGGTCGTCGCCCGTTACAGAATCAGTCAAACGAATACTGTCAACTTGCACGTCTTTTGCAACTTCAATCGCATTGCCCGACGCTAAAATATCGCCGTCAATGATGAGCTTGTGTCCCCGTCCACCGTAGATTAAAATTCCCGTGCCGTGCAAACCCTCCGAACTAATTTGCGTTCCGCTCCGAAGTGTAAATCTTTCTTCCGAACCCTCAATCAGAATTCCTCTTGCTTCGTTGCCCGTCAATAAAATATCTCCGTCCTGCAGTATTCTGACTTTATCGCCCAAAATATACAAGCCCACAGCATTCGGCTCAGAACTTGTGAAGTCCTTACTATTAATCAAGATGACATCGCTTGATTGAATCGTTCGACCATAATCCGCCGCGCAAACTTGATTTGTTGCCGCACTTATCCCAAAGAAAATCGCCGTAGCTAAGAGCCTTCGACGCAAGCCCCTTTCCTTTTTAGTAATCATCTCCATTGAACTTCTCCCCGCTTATATTTTCGCCAGTCTAACACAAACGCACGCAAATTAAAAGACAGCCCGCAAGTTTATTAATTAAACTTTAATTTTGTAACACGACGTGATTTTTATTAGTTTAGAAATAAAAAAGGCTTGAAGGCAGATTTATTGCCTACAAGCCTTTTAATCGTCACTTGCCGAGAGAAAACTTCAGAAAGTCTCGCCGAGAACTTATTTCACTAAAGTTTTACCGCTAGCGTGATAAGTCGTGCCGTTGATGTTGATGTCCGTCGCGGTTGTCAAGTTCTTAAGATAAATGGTGCCGCCATTGTCATCAACTGTCAATGTTAATGTGCCACTACTGTAAGAAGCCTTACTGAATGTGCTCGCATTGCCGTTTGCGCCGAGAATCTTCAACATATCGCCGCTCTCGAAGTCAAGAATAGTATCCTTGCTGTCACCATATTGGAAGATAAAAGTATCGTTGCCGTCGCCGCCATAGAGGATGTCTTTTCCTTTATTACCCCAGAGCGTGTCATTGCCCGCGCCGCCGTAAATCGTGTCATTTTTCGTGCCGCCGATGATTTCGTTATTGCCGCTGTTGCCCGTGAGATTCATCGCCGTTGTGCGTTTCGAGGCGTCAAGATTCTTCTTGTCCGTCGCCAAAGTGTAATTATCATCAAAGGTCGCGGGCAACGATACCGAATCGCCGCTGACAAATACTCCGTCCTTGAACTCGAAGTCCTTGCCGTCCTGAGTAAATGCAACTGCGTCGGCTTCTTTGACTGTTATCGTGCCGTTGTCAACTTTGATAATCACGTCGTCAATTTGCTTGTAGGCATCCTTGAGCACGACATCAGCACCGAGACTTATTTTGTCGCCTTCGCCGTAGTTGTAAATCACATCGGAGCCGGAACTGTAAATCGTGCTGACAACCGCCCCTTCCGCCGTGTAAGTCGTCTTCTCTTGTTGTACGTGTTCATAGGCGAAAATGTCCTCGCCAGCTCCGCTGTACAAATTATCATTGCCCAAGCCGCCGTTGAGAGTCGAGCCGCCTTTGCCCGCATAAATTCGATTAGCCTTATCATTGCCGACAACTTCAAGCGTTCCCGCAACAGCCGAGCCGTCGATTGTTACCAACGTATCAATTTCTCTAGCGTCGAATTCGGTCGTTGCGATTCCTAGCGTTACTGCTGTATTCTTGCTGTTGAAATTATCTTCTGTACCGACGCTTACCGCTGTGCTTGCCGAAGCCACGTTGATTTTCTTGCCAGCCGCCTCTTTAAACGTCAACGAATCTCCCTCGCCGAAGCTCCAGACAATATCGTTGCCGCTGACAATCGAACTTTCGCGAGTGAACTCGCTTGCAATGCTGATCTTGTCGGAGCCGTTGCCGTAGTCGGTGATAACGTCGTTGCCGCCGTTGTAAATGAACACATCGGAACCCAAGCCGCCTGTCAACGTGTCGTTGCCTGTCGAGCCGTCGAGCGTGTCATTTTTCGTGCCGCCGATGATTTCGTTATTGCTGCTGTTGCCAGTGAGTTTAGTCGCTACCGTGCGTTTCGAGGCATCAAGATTCTTCTTGTCCGTCGCCAAAGTGTAATTATCATCAAAGGTCGCGGGCAACGATACCGAATCGCCGCTGACAAATACTCCGTCCTTGAACTCGAAGTCCTTGCCGTCCTGAGTAAATGCAACTGCGTCGGCTTCTTTGACTGTTATCGTGCCGTTGTCAACTTTGATAATCACGTCGTCAATTTGCTTGTAGGCATCCTTGAGCACGACATCAGCACCGAGACTTATTTTGTCGCCTTCGCCGTAGTTGTAAATCACATCGGAGCCGGAACTGTAAATCGTGCTGACAACCGCCCCTTCCGCCGTGTAAGTCGTCTTCTCTTGCTGTACGTGTTCATAGGCGAAAATGTCCTCGCCATTGCTTGCATAGAAGTAATTATTTTTTATGTTGCCTGTGACGGTTGCGCCGTTCGTCTGTGAGGCGTCAATCGTCACAACCATTTCGCCAGCCGTGTACGTCGTAACGTCAGCATTGAGTGTTATTGCCGTGTCCGTGCCCGTCATGACGCCTTCAGCCGTGAACTTTTTGCTTGCGCTGTTTAGCGTTATTGGGGTGTTCGACGCGTCCTTTATCGTCAACGAATTGTCGCCGTCGAAGTTCAAAATCAAATCCCTGTCTTTGAGTTCGTAGCTATATTCGCCCGTCACGCTGATTTTGTCGCCCGCCGCATAATCGGTGATTATGTCCTTGCCGCCGCTGTAAATGAACGTGTCAGCACCTGCGCCGCCGGTCAACGTGTCGTTGCCCGTGGAGCCGTCCAAAACGTCATTGCCGCTACCGCCCACGATTGAGTTGTCAAACTCGTTGCCCGTGATTTTTATCGCCTTTGTACGCGCTGAGCCGTCGACCGTTCCAAACTCTGACGCCAATGTTATCGTGCTTGCGTCGCTGTTTGTCAGAGTAAGTACTGATTCTCCAACAAGCTTAAACTCAACCTCCGAACTAATGTTAGCTGTGTAGTTGCCGTTGCCGTCGCTGGTCAAGCCCACAATGCCTTTTTCGGAATGGAGGCTGATTTCGCCGCTCGCGTAGGTTGTGCCGTTGTCCGTAGCATAGATCCCACTTGCAATAGTGACGCCTGTAGGCAATGTCACTTTGTAGGCTTGAATCAAGTCGGGATATGCGCTGACGTTGTCAGCTGTCGCTAAGGTGTAGGCGTCGTTTTCGTTGCCGAAGACGTAATGTTTGCCGTCGGATGTGTCAAGCGTCGCGCTTATCGTCATGTCTGCGGTGACTGTGGCGGTGCTTGCGACTATGTAGCCAGTCTTCGCGCCCGTGAAGGTGAGTTGAGCATTCTCCGCGGCGATATATCTGTTCGTGTTGGGAATCTGCGTTGCGCCCGTGACTGTGATGCCTTCGGGAACTTCGACGATGTAACCTTCAAGCGGATTGAGTTGTCCGCTGGTAAGATTGGAGCCGGTGCCGTATGCATTGCCCTCCGCGTCGTAGAAGCGTTTGCCATCTGCGAAAGTGACTGTGCCGGTGTAAGTCGCGTTGATGAAGTCGTTATCGTTCGTCCAGCTGAGATTTACCGCGCCCGTGATTGAAGTCGCTGTGACTGCGCCGCCGTAGTAATTGACTGCGGAAGAAATGGTGCCCGCCGTCATCGCTCCGAGGGTTTCGCCGCCCTGCGAATAGATATTCAACGTGCCGCCGCTGATATTGCCTGCCGTCAAGCTCGCGTCGTCAGCCAGAATCAAATTGACTTCGCCTTTCAATGTGAGGTTGCTGATTTCAACCGTGCCCTTGACGATATAGGTGCCGCCCGTGAGTTCGGTCGTATCCGATGTAAAACTTGCCGCAACGGTGCTTTGCTCGATGCCGTTCTCGTCGATATAGTAAGTGGGTTCGGTTCCCTCGATATTGGTTAGGGCATTGAATTCACCAACGACATTTTCAATCGTGATAGTTCCGGCAGTTTCGTTGCCATTATTGACGGTAATAACTATCTGTGTGGCGTCGTTGACCTGCGTCGTTTGAGTTTGATAAGTAAAACCTTCCGCGAGAACAATTTTATCGTTAGTTCTGAAATTCGTGATAGTATCGTCGCCGAAATTGTTTTCCTTGAAGATGTAGACGTTGGAGTCAGCACTTGCCTCGTCATTGTAGTTGAAGATGGAGTCGTTACCTGTACCGCCGATGATAGAGTTGTTCGCGCCGACGACTTCGATATAGTCATTGCCCGCGCCAGCGTCAATTTCATTGTTATTGATGGAAGAATAGTCGTAACCTATAAGCTCGCCCGTTTCATCGTCGTAAACTTCTTCGTAGTAAGTTTGAATGATATCGTCGCCTGCGCCCGTGCTGATTGAGTTTGACTCTCCGTTGACTAGGATATAATCATTGCCCGTGCGGCTGTCGATTGTGACATTGTTAGCGAGGCTTTTAATTTGGTCGTTGAGGTTGGTTCCCGTGAGTAAGGTGGCGTCGGTCGTGTTTTCAATGATTTGTCCGTCAGAGCCTAAATATTTAATATTGTCGGCTGAAATAAGTGAGTCGTAATAAGACAAGCCAATATAACCGGCGACGTCGTTGCTTTGGTCGTAGACAGTAAATTGCATGTATTCCGAATCGGAAACATTTTCGTTGAGTTCCACTTGATAACCTTGAGCGAAAAGCAAAGTGTCATTAGCCTTGAGGCTGGCGATAATCGCTTGATCAAATGGCTCATTGAAGAAGAAAACATTTCCGCCCGTGCCATTGCTGTAGATAATATCTTCGCCACGTCCGCCGATAATCGTATTGTTCGAGCCGTAAGCGTAAATGGTATCGTTGCCTTCGCCCGCGTCAATGTAGTTGTTTGTTATGGCAGTGGTATATTCTTTGCTGTTACTGTCAACGAAGTTAGTAAATCTAATAACATCAGCACCTGCGCCGCCCAAGAAAGTATTATTGGAGCCCGCGCCGACTGTGATTTTGTCTGCACCTTCGCCCGCGTCGAAGAAGTTATTTGAGTTATTCACATTAGTTTGTGTTCCGAGCGAGTCACTGCCGTCGCCCGTGCTGATTACGTTGCCGATGCCGTTGAGCATGACAAAATCGTTGCCAGAGCCGCTTTGAATTGAATTGTAGAAGTTAAGAGTTTCCGTGAAGGTAACGCGGTTATCGCCGTCGCCCAAATCGATTGAATGATGTCCGCCGTCGGCAATCGAAACAGTATCGTTATCCGCGCCCGTCGAGATTGTGGCAAATTGTCCATGAAGTTCTATGCTGTCATTGCCCGCGCCCGTGATTATGTTGGAGCCTTCAGCAGTCTGAACGGTATCTGCGCCGCTCGTGCCGTTGAAAGTATCGTTGACCGTAAGCCCGACAACTTTAATAGCGGAACTTGCATTGATAACTTGATGAACGCCCGTGTTGTTGATTGTGTAGACGCCGTTCGCCACTTCGCCGAGTTTAATTGCGCCAGTCGGGAGAGTAGCAGCCACTTGCGCGGTCTCTGAAGTCGAATTGCCGCTAATGTAATAGATACCGTCGCTACTAAGATCGACGGTTGCAGTAATTTCGCCGAGTGCCGCCGTTGCTTTCGCTACGGACTGTTTTGCAAAGTAACGCCAGAACATATAGCCGCCCGCGTAGCCGTCGCCGACTGTTTGATAACCTGTGCTTGTGTTTTCGAGGTCGAGACTTGCATCTAACAATTCATCGCTTGACGCAATCTTGAAAATTGTAGCACCGCGTTCGTCGTCGATGCCGTGCGTGACTTCCGCAATGCCTTCTTTGATGAAAAGTGGCAGGGAGTTAAAGTAATTGACGTTTGACGCCAAAAGCGCATGATTGAATTCGTGAGCAAGTGTCCTATCAAGCATGGCATTTGTTCCGGTGCCTACGCCATCAACATTATCGGCGTCAATGCCATTATAGAAACGCATATTGATTTTGAGCATGAGTTGAATTGCCTCGCCGTCATATTTATTGCGTTTCCAGTTACTAACCGACGCCAATGTTCCGCCACTGCCTGACGCTAATCTGTCATCGTAGAAGTAAAGCCCTATATCTTTGACTGCGGCAGTGTCCGAATTGAAGCTGATACCGTAGCTTTCTTCGTTGAGCTTGAGACTTTCTTTAGCCCACCATTTGAACAAGCCCGCAACGATATTTTTTTGGTCGTCCGTGAGTTCGTCAAAGGTTTTGGCTTGAATGTTGCCTGAGTCGCCCTAAGTGTCTTCCGTGACGCCGAGCAAGTGAATCGTCAAGCCGTTGCGCGTGAAGGTCGAAGTATTCGGGAAAGAATTCGACAGCGTGCCGCCCGTTATAGTCTTAGACGTGGTACCCGTTTCTATGGAGGCGTCAACGGTCGATAAATCAACTGTGACTTCGTTGCCGGGAACATAGTCTTCAGAGGATATAGGTTCATCGTCCGTTAAGACCTTTTTAACCGAACGTTTCTTTACAGGTGCAGTCAAAGTTGACGGCTCATAATCGGGGTCAATGTCAATTCTGCCTTCGTCGTCCGTGAGTTCGCCTAACTCTTCCGCTGATTTGCCATTCGTCGTGCCCGCAACTTTTCCGTCGGAGTAATTCGAGGTTGCAAAGTTGTTAATGTCAATGCCAGCACTGTGGAGCAGTTTTCAGACCAGGGGATTCGTAAAAATTCGCAAAGCTTTTCAGTTGTCTCTCTTGGGTAGAGCTTCAAATCTTCAAAACGCACATGACAACTGACTGGAAATACAGTATCTGTTTCGCTCATGTAACGCCCATGCCAATGTCCATTTGCATGTAATCTAAGCATTTTTAATGGAGAGGTTCGCCAGCCTGGGGGTGGTTGTTGCCCAGCTTTTACCATTTGACTGACTCCGCTCCCTAACGTTCCTAACGGAGAACGAACAACGCCCGCATAGCGTTTGTATTTAAATCCGTTAAGCACTTCCTTTTCCATAGCTACAACTTCTTTTTTTATAATATTAAGATTTAGCATTATCTTTGCTTGACCCATGCCATGTTTATCGTAAAATACAGCGGGTGTGATTCGCTGTAAGAATTTACGTCCGACAGCCGAATTGGCGGACAAATAAAACGCTTTGAACCAATCATGAAGACCGTATATCTTTTCGGAGTCAAGATATAACGACAGCCCATTAAAAAAAGCCGGCAACCGTCTTTCATATTTGTAGTTCAGCATAGTTGACAGGTTAATTTTTTGTAAATCTTCCTCTACTTTTCCATTAGGGTTGCGCAAATGTTCAATCGCCTCTTTGACGGGCTTATCCTTTAAGAAAACTTTCCACAACACAGTAAATAACGACAACCCATGCCAACCGATTGTCAAAAGGGAAGGATGCGAATCTAAGATCATGTTAAAGAAGTCAGAGCCTGAATAACCTCGCGGAAACGAATTGACTATTTCTACGATTTCGTCAATTTGGAGCGGTGCGGGTGCAACGGGCTCTGTTTTCGTCGGATAGTACTTGCGCTTTTGTTCATCGCTAAACAGAAAAACAACTTTTCCTGAACGAGCGATTCCCGTCCAGTCAAGAACTTCCATTGACTTCAAAAAATCTGCCCGCGAAGAGTACTGTAAATACAGATGGTTATCTGCGCCAAATCTGTCGCTATCTCTCAAGCGATCGCACATCCACGTAAGTTCCTCAATGTCGTAAGCATCCTCCAAAAGAATTGGAAAATCCGAATCCACTTGCGACAGAAAACTTTTAATCCTTGACTCTGTTTGAGGTATTTTGTCTTCAGTTTTCGGTAGCTTATCAAAATCCATGTGGAATCCCGAACATGACTTAAGGGCTTCTTTATTTTTCTCAAAATTTTCCATTTCATACTCCTCTTTTTTATGCTTTTATTGTCTCATCATCTGCCAAGTATAGTTAAAATGTGACTGTCATAATCACCAACAAAATTTTAAATAATTATAAAACAAATCAAAAACATTTGCAATACTTTTTGAGCAAATAGTTGCATTTGGCATAGACAAATATGAATTTACCAAACTTATACCACTATTTTCTTCTGAACACGTCTTCTTATTTGGTTACTTTGATTTATTCAACACGCCCTAGTTTCTCTTCGCAAAATAAAAAAGACCGCTACGTTTTAAGCGTAGCGGCTAAATTTTTTGCGCATGTTTATCTGTGTTGTCACTCTCCATTTTGCAATCACCTCCAAAATTTTTATAAGCGAGTTAAATTAAAGGGGTAGCGGGAACGGGAATGGGAACGGGAACAACATGTTTTTCACCTCCTTTCAATCAAACTCATTCAACAATTTAGCTACGGCGCGGGAAGATGCTAACAGCGGAAGAGGCACCGGCGACGAACATTGCAGCGGATTCACAGGCAAGAACAGATTCAACAGCGGCGGTTACTATCGGTACGAGGAAGAACATACTTATCAACTCCTTTAGATAAATCTTATCAAATCGGCATGCGGAATTCATTTCGGTTTTCCTGTGAACATCAGCTCCTTTCAGTATTCAGTTCTCAAGGTGCGTGGTCGGGGCTTTCGTTGACTTTCTTTGCTCATTATAATCAGAAATTCTTACGGCGCATGTCGATTTTCCTGTGAATGTGATTGAAACTTTCCTCTTGCATTTCTTTACAAAATGTGTTATAAAGCCGTTGTTTGCTCCTTGAAAAATTGGAAAGTGTTTCGTGCCTACGTAGTGACTCCATTTATCCTAAACATTTTCCAAAACGCTAAGTTGGCGTTAATTCAACTTCTTAGCGGCTTTTATGAATTTAGTATGACTGTGTTTTTCGGAGAACGCAATCGAACAGCGAGCTTTTTCAAAACACTTTCCAAAAGCTCGAATTTCGTGGCGTTGCGACGCCGTTTTTGAGGGCTACTGTCGCGCATGCCTCCATACCGTTTACGGTTTTGTAACTTGATTTTTAATTTCGGCGTTTATCAACTTTTCAACTTTTGGTCGCGCATGCCTCCTTACCGTTTACGGTTTTGTAACTTCTTGGAAGGAACGAGCAACACGGCGACGACGATCGTTATCGTCGCGCATGCCTCCATACCGTTTACGGTTTTGTAACATTTTATGAAACCGGACGCATCAATTGTCAAGTTCGCGTAGGTCGCGCATGCCTCCAGAATCCCTTGCTACTTGCGGTGTTTGGGATAAATAAAAAAGCACCTCTCCATTTGCGGGAAGTGCTTTTTTTGTGCTATAGTGTCGTGCGGAGCGTAAACGATAAAAAAATGCCGCTACGCTTTCACGCAACGGCTAGAAGAAAAATTTTATTATTGTCGTCCAAGTTTATCATGCCTCCTCAGAAAAATACACGCGAACCCAACGATGCTAAACCTTCAAAATCCGGAATGAACGTCATAACTGTCACCTCCTACAAAACCGCGACTACCAGTTAATCCCGAAGCATTAATCCCGTTACTACAAAGCCCAGAACGAACCACGGCATATGCGTCACCTTCCTTTGATATTCAGCTTTCAAAAATCCTTCGCGCTTAAGAGAAATATACCACTCAACTTAACGTCAATCATATCAAAAATCATGTGAATGAACATTGGAGAAAACTCATGAGCAAAACAGCGAAAATCCTTAACAAGTTCAATCGCTCGCACGCGGGCTTAAGAAAATTTTTGCGTCTCGTCTCTTACGGCTACTACCACAGAACGCTTTTCGCCCGGCATGACATCACGCCACGCAGTTACGATGACTTACTGCGCCAAGTAAGATTCTTCATTCCCGAAAAAAATTTGCAGGTCACACGCCGCGACAAGTACGCATACTTTACATTCGTCGGAGATTTTAGGCACGGCACCAAGAATTATTTTTACACGTCGTTTCTCCTCAAGACGATTTTGCCGGAACACTGCATGCAGAAAATTATCCTGCTACAAGTTCTGGAAGGTGCGGAGCCGTTGCCGACGCCTGAAATTTTGGAGCGCACAGAAAATTTAGTTGAGGATTACAAACCGGAACTTCTTTATACGGACCTGGCACAAAGTTTTCGTCGTCGGCTCAATGAACTTATAGATTCGGGCTTAGTGCAAAGAACAGAGTCGTCAAATAAAGTCTTTTACGAAAAGATTTCCAATCCGCTCGACGACCTTTCAAAGGACGAAATGAAGATTTTATATAGCGCGTTAAATTTTTTGCGGAACGTCTCGCCAATGGGAGCGGCGGGATATTTTTTATGCGACAGCTTGAAAAGCATTTCGGGTAACGTTGAACCCGTCCGAGAAATTTTTCAGTTCAGGAATAACAACTTCGCCAGAATCCTTGACAATGACATTTTATTTACGATAGCTCAAGCGTTACGCCGTTGCAAAAAAGTTTTGGTAGAACGGGAAAAGCATCTGCCGATTGTCGTCACGCCCTTAGCTGTCGAGACGGATTTTCTTTTCAGCCGTCAATATCTCGTTGCCCTGCGACAAAAGGAATTGATATATCTTCGTATCGAAAAAATCACGGCGGTAAAAATTCTAGAGGACGTTGCAGAAAAATTTTCGCCCGTACGTCAAAAAGTGCGGGCAGTTCGTTTGCTGGTGAAGTTCAAAGACGAAGATGAACGACAGCTACGCGAAAAAATTTTGACGGAGGAACTACCTGCCCGAATCGTCAGCAGGACAACCGGCGAATTTATCTGCGTCGTTGAAACGCTTGACCCGTTGCAAATTTATCCGCGCTTTTGGAAGTTTCAACCGTAGGCAGAAATTTTAGACGGCAAAGACGGACTGCGCGAACGAATGCGGCGCGATGTTGCGGAGGTTTTAAAAAATTATGCGGAGCCTATTTGATGACACGAAAAATCCGCTTTTCCGCTTGCTATGCCAAATCGTCAACGATGTCCATTTCAGCGAGGACGCTTGTCATGTCACTGATAAGAATTTACAACGCAATTTAAACCTTTTCCGTAAAGTTGCTCTAAATTACGTAAAACCCTACGAAGAAAAATATAGACCCAAGTCTGCTTTGTCTCATTGAGTCTCATAACCTAAAGATGCTTTTATCTGAAAATTAATTTCCGTTGTTCGACCCCCAAATTTCTTTCCTCCTTCTGAAAAAAGATATATAATGGTTACGCATATCACGACAGACATAGAAATGCCGCGATAAATATTCTGCAGGAAGGAACACGAACATTTCTGTCAGCGTGAGGAGAAAAAACAGGGCGGGCATCGTCCTGCGGTGGAGACCTTGTAAGACTTCGCCTTCATTAGAAGCGTAGGTTGTTGATAACGAAATCCCCCGTATTTATGTGTGGGGAGTATATCAAAATCATCTTATTAAATAGTTTTTATGAGGGGTGATAGAGTGCCAGATAGAAAATAGGATAAAAAGGATAGCGATTAAAAATAATACATACGAGAGGAGTGAAATGCGGTATTTCTTATCGAAGTTATATGGATTAAGCGTACCGCGATTGTGATGAAAATCTTTCCAGTTATAATTTGTGCGGTGGCTTTACTGTTTGCAGGCTGTAGCGGTGAAGATACTGAAAATCAAGCTTTACAGGAATTTCCGACCAAAGTTAAGGCTATTAAAGTCTTGACAACTAATGCGCCGTTAACGTTGTCATACAGTGGTCAAGTTGTCGACCGCGACGAAATGATAGTTCAATCAAAGGTCAGCGGCTCCATCGTTGAAAAATATGTCAAGGGTGGTCAAAACGTTGTCGAAGGTCAAAAATTATTCAAGATTGACGACCGCCAATACAACTCGGCAGTTCTGCAGGCTCAAGCCAATCTCGCCAAGTCTCAAACCGCCTTGGCTAAAGAACGTGTCGACCTTCAACGTGACGAGGAACTTTGGCAGTCAAACGCAATATCCGAACAGACACTTACAAATCAACGCACTGCCGTCAAGTCGCAAGAAGCTGAAGTTGCCGCTAATGAAGCTTTGTTGCAAAAGGCTAAAGATGACTTGGCGGATACGATTGTTTACGCGCCGATGAGCGGTAGGCTCGGCATTGATGATGTCACAGTTGGAACTTTCTCTACGGCAGGCAATACTCCCCTCGCTACAATCGGCATCGTTGACCCTGTGTTCGTTCAGTTCGCCGTTTCCGAACAAGAATATTTGCGTCTTTCCAGAGGTGAACAACAAGCAAGTGCAAATAATAGCCATCCGCCGCAATTTACAATTTCGTTGACGTTAGCTGACGGCTCAATCTATCCGTATAAAGGAGAGTTTGCCGAATATGATAGAACACTGGGAAAAGAAACCGGCACGCTGATAATTCGTACAATTTTTAAGAATCCCGACAGCTTACTTGTTCCAGGCATGTATGCCCGCGTCGAAGTTGCTGGACTAAAAATTCCAAATGCAATGCTCGTTCCCGAACGCGCTCTTCAACAACTGTTGGGCGAAACCTTGGTTATTGTCGCTCAAAGTGACAATAAGTCTGCCATACGAAAAGTTACGCTCGGCGAAAAAATCGGCTCGTATTACATCGTGAAAAGCGGCTTGAAGGCTGATGATTGGGTCATCGTCGAGGGCTTGACTAATTTGCGTGACGGTATGCCTTTGGAAGTGACGCAAGTCACCGCAAAAGATATGGGCTTTTCATTCACACCCGACGAAAAAATTTTTGACGTTGAGAAGAATGTAAAGAGTAATTGAGGTGGATGAAATATGGCAAAATTTTTTATACACCGACCGGTTTTCGCCATCGTCATAGCAATCATAATTAGCCTTATCGGAATAATTGCGGGACTTAATACGCCAATCGCTCAATATCCAAATATTTCTCCGCCTACAATCAATGTTAGTGCAGACTACTCCGGCGCAAACGCCACAGTTGTCAATCAAGCTGTCGCGCAGATTATAGAAAACCGTGTCAACGGCACACAAGGTATGGACTACATGAGCTCCAACTCAAACGACGACGGTAGCTATTCACTTAATGTATATTTTGAAGTAGGCACGGATGGCGACATGGACTCGGTTAAGGTTCAAAATAATGTTGCCTCAGCCAATTCAAGCTTGCCGGAAACGGTTATTTCCTCCGGCGTGACGACTTCAAAATCTTCGCAGGATATGTCGATGATTTTTGCTTTCTACTGCGACAACGGGCTTTATGATACGGCATTTATAAAAAATTACGCTGACATTTACATTGCTGATGATTTGAAACGCGTTAAGGGTGTAGGACAAGTTCAAATATTAAGCGCGGACTATGCTTTACGTGTGTGGATTAATCCGGAAAAGCTCGCGAATTTCGGCTTGACTGTCGCCGACGTTCAAAGCGCAATTAAAACGCAAAATGCTCAGGCAGCGGCGGGTTCCATAGGAAAATTACCTGTCGCGCAAGGGCAAGAGAAAGAGTACACTGGACAAATTCAAGGCAGATTGGAAACGCCGGAACAATTCGAGAATATTATTTTGAAAACCGGCGACGCTGGTGCATTTGTACTCTTAAAGGACGTGGCACGAGTTGAAATCGGGCAACAGTCAAATACTTATATCGGCAAGTTCA
>CAMNLS010000007.1 GCA_946543495.1 uncultured Selenomonadales bacterium
TGACGCCAACGCATTACACTGATAAAATTTGCGCGGCGATTGACTTGGCAAAAAATCGCGGACTTTGCCTTCCGATTGTTTGGAATTCCAATGCTTACGAAAATATTTCGACGTTAGAGACTTTGCGCGGGCGCGTTGATGTCTTCTTGCCCGATTTAAAATATTTTAATGACGAAGCGGCTAAAATTTATTCCAACGCGCCGAATTACTTTAAAATTGCAAGTTCAGCTGTTAAAAAAATGTTTGAACTTGTCGGAGCCGCACAGATTGTCGGCGGGCAGATGATTCGCGGCGTTATCGTTCGCCATCTCGTCTTGCCGAATTTCAGACGCGACGCGATTAAAATTGTCGATTGGCTCCACGAAACGTTCGGCGATGATATTTTTATCAGCTTGATGAATCAATACACGCCGATTTATCGTTCAAACGAATTCAAAAAAATAAGCCGCACGCTCACGACCTTTGAATATAATTCCGTCGTCGAACATGCGGTTAAGCTTGGGATAAGGAATTGTTTCGTGCAAGTCGGCAAGACAGCCGATAAAAGTTTCATTCCGAATTTCAATCTGAATGGCGTTTAGGTATCGCTCCTATGCGGTTGCCATTCGACCGTTACTTTAATTTCCTCGTTAGCTTTTGCCTCCATAGTGTATGCGTAAGGTTTATCATGCCAAACAGGCGTTATCTTATCCAATATTGTCTTTTCATTCATAGTCAGCTTAGTGTAGTCTATCCAATAGGGAATACGCTTGGAATTATCCTCGGGGTCGCGAATATCCAAGCTTCTGAGTTGCAAGCGAATTTGTCCTGATACAGTTGCTTTAGCAATAAAATTCAACTTCCCTTCATAGGATTGAATTTGGTAACCTATTCCCCCATTTTGATACCAAGCAGGCTTTAACAGGTTTACTTTATTATCGGATACGGAAAGGATTTGAAAATCACCCGCAGTCGTCATCAACTTAATATCGATTCGGGCTGTGAAATAACGCTTAAATTTATTGAGTATAATATCGGCGTTCTTGTGAATTATCGCGAAATCGAGATTCTCTTCGTTATTAATTGTCGTAAAATCTTGCTTAAGGAAACGTTTCACGTCTTGATACGGCAGATGATTACGTTGACTTATCTCCACGTCCTCTAAAACTCTCGTGACGCCAATGACCCCATACATGAAACGGTTACGACCAAAAACATTTTTTTGGTAATAAGTTGCCGCGTAGCGATAAAGTTCCTCGTCAAAGTAAGCGGTAAATAGTCCATACGTTCGACTTGATTCAAACATCGCCTTCAGGCAATCATTTGGCAGGTTCGAGGGCATACTCGGATTGTTCTTCCCTTCGGCGAGTATCTTCTCGACTTGCAAATCACGCGGCTGTAAATGAAATACCCCCCCCCCCGGTCAACCTATTAGTTGTCACGCGCCGACGGGGGAAACGTTCGGTTATTTTCTTCGCGTATTCGATTGTTTCGGGCGCAATGGAGCGGTCGCCTTGAAATGGAAATGTCAATAAATCCGGTGCATAGCGAGTAAAAATAATGGTTATAAGTAATTGGGGATCTAAACATTTTGATGTATAAAGTTGTAAAGTTCGCAAAACAGGATCTAGCGTAGGAGAAAGTTCAAAAGAATTCCTTAGATAATGACTAAGAAAGCCATCTTTCCCGTAATGGTGTCTGCAACGTGTTTCTTGATACATATATTGTGGAATATCTTCAGAGTTTGGATTTTCAATCTTACGTTTGTCACAAACCGTACGAAAGTTTGATTTAAGAATGGTTTCAATGGAATGAGATAATTTGTTAGATAAAAAACGAGAATAATGCTTTGTTATCAAACATTGATTTTCTATAAAAGTTCTTGGTGATTCATGCCAATAACCTCGCAATCCATCTGACAATCCACTAAGACAATATTTCTTATAAATCCCTTTATTTATCCAAGATACAGAAGGAGCTTTATGAAAGGGGTGACGCACATAAATATCAATATTAAAGGGATCAAAGAAACTAAAATTTAAAACCGGATTATTGGGAAGAGATTGATTCAACTTAAAACCGTAATATTCAGCGATTTTTTCGGCAATCTCAAAATCTTCCTTAAAAGTATGAAAACTTCGCTTGTAAGAATTGATTCGTATCTTGTTTAAATCTATACCTGAAACCAATAAAGGAATAATCGAAATTCTTGTGTCAAATCCTCCCGATAAATCTGCTTGAATAAATTGCGTATGTTGAGCAATACCGCGTAAGACGTTGCTCCAAAAATCAAGCCAATTATCTAAAGTAAGCATTCCATCTTCCGAATCAAGAGGAACGGTATTTTCTTTATAATCAATCAGCTCAATTTCAAGGATTTTTTTTTCAATGTTAAGGTGTACAATTGCACTTCTGTCTATAAGTTGAATTTCATTAACTGCGGTCTCCGAATATGTATGACTACACAGACTATTGACCAGAAAGTAATGACAATAGTCGCGGTTGACCGTGAGTGGATATTTGAACTTCACGTGGTCTAGAAGACGGAAGAAGGAATTACTCAACGCAAAGTAATCACCGTGGCGGAAAAGGTAAATGCCCCAGCAACCGTTCAAGTCTTGCTTAATTGTAATCTTGCCGTCCTTAACTCCGACGTAGACATAGCAACCGCGCCCGTCCAAACCTGCGATTGCTTTGGGAGTCAAGTTATCGTCCTCGTAAATGCCCGTGCGTTGAATCGAATAACCGTAAAGCTTCGTTTGAACATCGGAGAGGTTGTCAGACGTAATCAAGAAGAATTCTTTTTCCACGTCGAAGTAGTTGACGCTGTTCTTCTCAAGCTCGGTGATTTGCTCTAAAAGCTTTTTGTGTTCGTCAGCGTTTATCATAAGCATCATCCTTTCTGAAGGATTTATATCACACGGCGGGCGACTTGTCAAAAAAAGAACAACAGCTCCGTTCACAAGTCGGAGCTGCTGAGCTTTTAAAGATTACCGAAGATTTTATCGGGGAGTGTCGCCCCCGTTCATTTACGCAAGAAATTTTGTATAGTCGACGTATTCAATGCCGAGAGCTTCAGAAACCGCCTTGTTCGTAAGGTTGCCGCCAATCGTGTTGAGACCTTTGGCAAGACCTGCGTCTTCAGCGCAAGCCGCCTTCCAACCTTTACCCGCGATTCTAAGGGCGTAGGGCAACGTTACATTTGTAAGGGCAAGCGTGGACGTTCTGGAGACTGCGCCAGGGATATTGGCAACGGAATAGTGAATGACGCCGTGTTTAACAAAAGTCGGGTTGGTGTGCGTGGTGACGTGGTCGCAAGTGGCAATGGAGCCGCCTTGGTCAATCGCAACGTCGACGATAACCGAGCCGCGCTTCATAGTCTTAACCATGTCTTCGGTAACGAGTTGAGGAGTCTTCGCGCCGGGGATAAGCACCGCACCGATTAGAAGGTCTGCTTGCTTAGTCCATTGCGCGATATTGTAGCTGTTGCTCATAACAGTGCAGACGCGTCCGCCGAAGATGTCATCAAGGTAGCGGAGCCGCTCAATCGACAGGTCTATAACGGTGACGCGGGCACGCATTCCGACTGCAATCTTAGCCGCATTGGTGCCGACTACGCCGCCGCCGATTATGACGACTTGCCCAGACTCAACGCCGCTCACGCCGCCGAGCAAGACGCCGCGTCCGCCGTATTGACTTTCAAGGAACTGCGCCCCAAGCTGAACGGACATGCGTCCAGCAATTTCGCTCATAGGGGCGAGCAACGGTAAACTTTTGCCGTCACGACCCACAACCGTCTCGTATGCAATGCCTGTAACTTTTTTATCAAGCAACGCTTTTGTAAGAGCCGGTTCGGGCGCAAGGTGCAGATACGTAAAAAGAATTTGTCCTTCGTGGAAGAGGTCGTATTCGGGTTCGAGCGGCTCTTTAACTTTTATAATCATCTCCGTATCGTCGAAGATTCTTTTCTTGTCCGCGACGATTTCCGCGCCGACTGCCGTATAACTTTCGTCCTCAAAGCCGGAGCCAATGCCAGCAGTCTTTTCGATAAGAACTTTATGCCCCGCCTTGACGAGTGCATCTGCGCCCGCCGGCGTCAAGCCTACGCGGTTTTCGTTGTTCTTAATTTCCTTCGATACGCCGATAATCATTTGAATACCTCCAAAAACTTTCTTATGCCAACATGATACACCGCAAAAGAATAATGTCAATAAGCAGACTTCAACGCGATTAAAGCCGCGATGCGCCCTGTACGGTCAAGATTTTTTTTCTGCGCGGCACGATATGAAAAGTACCAAGAACTTTCGCAACAAGTGCATTCGCCCGCCACGTCGATATTTTCTTCGGACACGCCGACTTCCATTAGCTGAAGGACATTAGCCCGCCACAAGTCCAGATAAATTTTCCCGTCACGATTAATCAATAATTCGCCGTGATTCTTCGGGAATGCCGCCTTGCACTTATCGACGACTTCGCCGCCGACTTCGTAGCAACATGCACCGATTGCCGGCGCAATTCCAATCAAACAATCTTTAGGACGCGTCCCGAACTCTTCGCCCATCTTAAGCAACGTCTTCGCGGCAATTTTCTTTAATGTACCCTTCCAACCGCCGTGCGCCAGTCCAATCGCGCAGTTCTCCACGTCTACGAAGAAAATCGGCACGCAATCGGCAAAGCACAACATCAACGGCAAGCCGGGCGTGTTCGTGATGAGCGCGTCGGTTTCGGGTATAGAGTCGGCATAATTCGTACAGCCGCACCCGCGATAATTATCATCGACGCGGAAAATCTTTTCTCCGTGAACTTGATTGGGCGTGACGATATCGGCAATGCCAAAGCCCAGCGATTGAAGAAATCTCTTCCGATTGGTAATGACATCTTCGGGCAAGTCTCCCACGTGAAGTGCAAGGTTCAAGCTGTCAAAGGGCGGCTTACTTACTCCGCCTAAACGCGTCGACACCGCATGGATTATCAAATCTTCAGGGAACGTCGAAAACTTCCCGTGCCAAAGATTATTCTCCGTGCGTCTCAAAAAGTAGCTCATAAATTTATCTCCTCAAAAATTTTTTCACGACTGCAACCAAAGAACTTGATAGCGTTCCATTTGTTCAAGCGCGTAATTCATCACCGACAACGCCACTTCCGAATTGTTACGAATGTTTTCAATCAATACAGCACGCGGAATTAATACCAAGTCAACTTTATCCGTCAAGACCTCGGCGGAAAGCGTGAGGCGTTGTTTATCTAAAAGGTTCGTGGGATTGACGAACGCATTCTTGCCAATGACATCAATCGGATTATACCAGCCGTCGCCGGCGTCCACGTTGCGAACAAGCTTGCCGCTGACGACGAAGACAAAGTTTTCCTTGAGCATGTCGCCCGAAAGTCTGTCGCCCTCGTAGCGCGTGATGAGTTCCGCTTGATTCTCAAACAAGCCGATTGTGCCTTCATACCGTCCTTGAAGAATCGGTAGCTGTGATATGAAGTCGCGAATAATCTTGCGTTCGTCCGTAGCGTCTTTAGTATCCGACTGCAAATCAATTCGTTTGGCGAGTTTTTCTTTAAACGTTGCGAACTTTGCATTCCAATCCGTTAGCACTTGTTGAATCACGGCTTCATAAAGTGCGCAGAGCCGTTCGACTCCCACGTTGACGAATTGGCGTTCGTCGTAAAGGAAAGTTATCGACAAATTATTTTCGGAATAGCGGAAGTATGCTCCTAGCTTCATGCCTTGCGCGTCCCAAGAGTTACGCGAAATAATTTTGCCTTGAGCGGAGGCGGGCGTTTCGACGTAGTTAAGCTCGTTCGATTGAAACTCTTTGAAGCTGAGGAAGTGCGTAAAGAATTTTTTTCTAGTGCTCATCAAGTCTTCCAACGTTGTCCAATCAACGCAGCTGTAAGGCTTGGAGACAACCAGCTGGCGAAATTGCTGGCGGATAATCTGTTCGATTGTTGAATTGTTATCACTCGTCACGCGGACGGGAATCATATTGAGCGACGAATCAGCCGCAGAAAGAATTTGGCAAAAGAGACAATCGCGCCGCTTGTTAGTTAGTTGCAACATAAAGCCCCATGCACTTTGTAAAATCGCCGTGAGCATGACGCGGTTTGATTGAGCACGCCAACGCAAATCAGAGAGGATATCGGCGGGAAATTTCATGCGGAACGCCCTTTGACGATATGCACCTAAGCCAGCGCGCTCGTAAGGAAGTTCATCGGGCGGCGGCGCATTGTCGATAACTTTAGCCCAGTAATCACGAATGGCGGCTTGATTCATCGGCGGCAAGTCATCGGAAACTTTTTCTGGCTTATGCTCGGTGGGAATTTCTAAGACGCTTGCAAAAAATTTATTGGCATCGAAACTGTCTGCGATTAACTGCGCAACAGTCACGAGCACGGCGAATTCATCGACGCTTGTTTTATATACCGCGAATCTAATCAAGAGGTCGTGTCGAATGTCGCAATCGCGGCGCATATCGGCTTCAAGAATTTTCCTGAACTCATCGTCAAGCTCGTCGGGTTCGACCTGTGTTAAGTTACGAAAAATCTTTTCGGGCTTTACGTTAGACATCGGCATAATAACTTTAATCGTGCGCTTGCCGACGTTGCAGAAGTTAGCACGAAGGTTTTCATTGTAATTAAGCAAGCGATTAACAGCGATGCTGAATTTCATTGGGCTAACGGAGCCTGAAACTTTATAGAGCGTTTGAACGAAGAAATGCGGCGAGACGAAGTTTTTTCCCGTGAAGAATTTTTCTTCCTGCGCGGTCAAAGCCCTAATTGATTCAAGGTTGCGCGGGCTATAGGTGTCGACTTGTCGACCGTATACGCTTTCCAAAATATTTTTCTCGTCGGGCGTGAGTTCAAGAATATTTTCCATATCAAATTCTCCTGTGCGAAAAATTAACGCGTATATGATAACACATACGCAAGTTATTTTCACGGTTGCTTTTCAAAAAATTAAAGGAAGGCTCGTCACTTAAATCTTTCTTTGATTATCTTTTCTATCTTACACGAATCAATAGCACCATCTTCATCATAGGTCACGAATTGCCTTAGCAAGTGACGGTTCCAGATAGTCTTTCGGGTTGGCAATCAATGCGTCAAGTCGTTCCCAGATATCGCAATCATTTTCCATATCTTCTTGCATACGTTTGGCAATGATAACTCCCTGTTTAATCGTAAGTGCACAAAGCATGGGCCCCAATCCCGGAAATGCGCCTCTGTCTTCCCAAACCTTGAGTAACTCATCATTCAACCAGTCGAGAACGTTTGTATAATCTTCGGCAAGGCAGCCGTTGATTATGGAAAAGGCTTTTATGCAAGACTGAATTACATCTATCACAGCGTCGTAACTTACATGCTCTGTAGCGTAAGAAAATTGATTAAAAACATCGTCTGGAGCGAATACAGTAACGCTTGCCATATCAAAATCGGGATGAGTTTCCGTATACTTCATCATCTGCCGATAGGGAATTACAAATCCGTCTTCGTGATTCTCGCGAATAGAATGACAAATCATAGTTTCCCACGTCATAGAGCGCAAGCTGTTTTCATTTGTATGATTATGCTCATATTCAACTGCCGGAATAATTTTCTTTATATGACCAATGCCAATGATAACACGTCGTCTTGTATCTTCTACGAACGGAACCTGCTTAGCATAAGCAATGCAAAGCGATTCATTTTCCACAACATCGCCGTAAAAATAATCGAATATCGCTTTCTGGTTTCTACCCTCTTGAACCCATACAGTATAAAAATTTAACTTTGGCTCTCTTTCGGGTTGATAATCGATATTGTAAAATTCTTTCCACTGTTCGATATTGTTCCTCATCGTCCACGCGAAAGGACGACCAGGAAAACTATAGGCAGGGTATGTAATCGCTGTAGGCAAAAAATGTCCATGAGTAGCCTTGTTGCTTTTCTTATAAGGATGCTCAGTTATCTTTACAATATCGCTTGGATACATGAAACAGCTACCTTCACCGATGCAACTTAGTTCGTTCACGTGATATGCCATGCACTGACCGCAAAGCGCAATTTCTGCCTTATCGTCTCGATTTTCTGCAATGTTGTGTAGACGTAGACAGGCATTATTATTCATCGGCTCTGTACAAACCGTTCCGTCCCAATCGTGATCATGCCAAGGAACTCTGATAGATATATGTTGCGGCATAATAAGCACTCCTTTAGTATTATTTCGTTTAATTATTAGTCGCAACTATCGTTATTCCTGCTATAAAATAAGAGAACTGATTAATACTTGACGCGGTTAAAAAGGATTTGCTTTTTTCTTTTTTGCCAATTATAATTTTTAAATCAGTATTTAAAGAAGGAGACGACAACGGCGAAAAGTTTTGTCTTAAAGAAAGTCTATTCCGTCTTAACCTGATTTTGCCTCGCTTGACAAGCAGGGGAATTTAGCTAGTTCCAAAAATGGGAAGGAGAATATAGTTATGTTGAGACTTTTTTTAATTAGACACGGCGAAACGGAATGGAATAGGCAAAAAAGACTGCAAGGACATTCCAATATTAAGCTTTCGTCAAAAGGTCTTCGCCAAGCGAAAAATTTGGTGGCGCATTTTCCATTTCCCCACGTTGACGCTATTTATTCGAGCGACTTGGCACGAGCAGTGGAGACGGCGAGCATTATAGCCGATAAATTGGATCTGAGCGTGAAGAAAATGACTGACTTGCGCGAAATGAATTATGGCGATTGGGAAGGACGCAGAATAGATGAGCTTGCAACGGAATCGTCTAGAGAGTTCGGAAGATTCTTCACCGACCCGGAAAGGTGTCAACCGCCACGCGGCGAAACTTTTTTGGAATGTCAAGCCCGTTTGATGATTGGAATAAGATATATAATCGCGGAGCACGAAAATCAAAATGTCGTCGTCGTCTCACACGGCGCGGCGATTCGGCTGATAATCGGCGCGGCATTGGATATGCCGATTCACAGATTGTGGGCGATAAGTCAAAGCAATACGGCTATAAATATTTTGCGCGTCGACGACGGAGATTTCACGGTTGAACTCCTTAACGGTTCCGACCATCTTCGCTATCTTTAAGGTTAAGCGTTCGTTGTTCTGCTGTGCGCCTGTAAAAAAATTTCGCGTCTAAGGAGTGAACATATTGCGTAAGCCGACTCAGGAAATGATTATAAAATTTTATCACGCTAACACGGTAATAGACTTTATGGAAGTGGAAGTAGTACCGACGCCCGACGGCGAAGCGCGATTGGAACTTTGCGCGGACAGTCGACACGCGAATTTATATTCAATGGCGCACGGCGGAGTTTTGACGACGATGGCTGATACCGCGATGGGCGCGAAGTGTTTAGCGTTGAATAAGCGCGTTGTTACAATTTCAATGACGATTGAATTCATGCACGCAATAATGACCGGAACGAGGGTAATGACTGAAGCCGCAGTTCTTCACGACGGACGCCAAACAATGGTCTGCGAATGTCGAATCATTGACGCGCAAGGCAAGCTTTATGCTAAGGCAAGCGCAACGTTCTTCGTGACGGGCAAACTTCTTGACGATGATTAATGAATTGTTGATGAACTTAAAGAGGATTTTAATAATTGTCGATTAAACTAGAGTTAGTTCAACGAGATAATTTTTTGAGGAGGTCCTGAAGATGATAAATAAAATTAAACTGTTCGGCGTGCTACTGGCGGCGATTATCTTTGCCATAAGCGCACGAGTCGACGCCGCGCCGAATTGGAACACTGGCACCATTCAAGTAACGGGCATGGGCGTTGCTAATCCCAGCATGGCGACGACTCCCGCGCATTTATCTATGATGGCGCGTCGAGCGGCAGTGGCGGATGCATATCGTCAACTGGCAGAGGCTGTGCAAGGCGTTCACGTTGACGCTGAAACGACCGTAGAACAGATGATGTTGACAAGCGACATTGTTAAAACGAGAGTCAGCGCAGTCATAAGAGGCGCAAGGATTATTGACGAAGGCGAACTTTCAGGCGGCGGCTATTCAGTCACTATGGAAATCCCGCTCTTCGGCGGCACCGGCGGTCTTGCTGAAACCGTTATCGAGCGTCCGACCTACGTCGAACCATTCCCCACGCCCGCGCCCGATTATCGTCCGCCCGTTGATTATAATCCTCCGACCATTCCCGACTATCAGCCGAGACGTTCTAGCGGAAGTTACACAGGGCTTATCGTTGACTGCAGAGGACTCGGAACGATTAACCCTGTCATGAGTCCCGTCATTAAAGATTCAAACGGTCAGAAAATTTACGGTCATAAAAATCTTGACTACGACAGAATCATTCGCGAGGGCATGGCGACTTACGCGCAAGACATGAGCCAAGCGAGCCGCGCCGGTTCCAATCCTTTAATCGTCCGCGCTATTCGTCTTGACGACCTCAACGCCAATCCCGTCCTCAGCACGGAAGATGCAAATATGGTTCTCTATGAAAACAAGAGTACACACTTCCTTGACGACATCGCGGTTGTCTTCCTTTACTAAGAACTTATCAGCCTTTATAGAAGCTTTAATCCCGTCGACGCGGCGGGATTCTTTTTTTGCAAAGATTTAGTTGCGCGGGCAACAACACGGGAAATTCTTCAATGATATAATCAGCAAAATTTATCGAAGGGAGGCGCGGCTTGTGCGAAAGATTTTTTTAATCGTTCTGCTTGTCGGCTTCGTTGCCTACGCGGGCTTTAATCTCGCTGAGAGTGTCACGCCATACGTCAGCATTGCAGAGGCGCGGGCGACTTCAAACGGCGTGCAAGTCAAAGGTCTTCGCGATAAAAATTTTGAGCCTCAACAAGTCGGCGACAAGTTTAACTTCAGCCTTCAAGATGAGCAGACGGGCGAAACGATGCGCGTTGTCTTCGACGGCATGAAGCCTGACCAATTCGACGAGGCGTTTCACATTGTCGCGGTCGGCAAGTATGAGGCGGCGGACGAAACTTTTCATGCCAAGAAACTCTTAATTAAATGTCCGTCGAAGTACGAGGGACAACAACCTCAAGGCTGATTGAAGGTTTGGACGCATAAACTGTTCCGCCGCTTTCAAAGCGGCTGTTCGTCGAAGTATGAAGGGCAACAATCGAGGTGAGGGCTTGACGGGAAATTTACTTTTAGGCGGCGGC
Organism: uncultured Selenomonadales bacterium; assembly: GCA_946543495.1. Lineage (GTDB taxonomy): Bacteria > Bacillota > Negativicutes > Selenomonadales > Selenomonadaceae > Quinella. Next base: position 11,110 of record CAMNLS010000007.1, read on the forward strand.
TTAGCGTTTGCACTGGCGGCAATGACGATTTGTTTCGTGCAAAAAATTCCGTCGGCGCGGCTGGTCAAAGTCACCGCATTAACCTCCGCAGGATTTATCACGGCGGCGAGCCTGCTCCTGTGGATTCTGATCTTTGAAAACAATTTCGGCGTCGAATACGTCGCGGCTTATTCCTCAACCACAATGCCGACCCTTTATAAAATCTCGGCGTTCTGGGCGGGGCAGCAAGGTTCTTTTTTATTGTGGCTATTGATTCACGCGATAGCGGGCGCGGTGCTGACGTTCAGGCGAACTCAAGCGGCGGCGTTGGGAATTTACTTCTTAATGCAAAGCTTGTTAGTCTCGCTCGTCTTAGCGAAGTCACCATTTGCCGAACACTCCGCGCAGGTCTTCGAGGGCATCGGACTTAATCCGCTACTTCAAGATTTTTGGATGGCGATTCATCCGCCGATAATCTTCGTGGGCTACGCGCTGTTAGCGGTGCCGTTCGCGCTTAGCCTGGGCAGTTTATTAACGGAGGCGGCGTCGCGTTCGTGGCTTGAAGAGGCTCGCAAGTGGACGCTTCTGGCGTGGAGTTTCTTAGGCGCGGGAATATTCATCGGCGGCTATTGGGCTTATAAAGTTTTAGGCTGGGGCGGCTATTGGGGCTGGGATCCTGTCGAGAACTCGTCATTAGTTCCTTGGCTGTTAGCGGCAGTCCTCTTGCACCTAATCAACCTTGCGCGGAAGAAACCCGCCGTGCTGGCTCAAGCTCACGTGGCGGCGACGTTCACTTACGCGCTTGTCATCTATGGAACGTTTTTAACGCGTTCGGGCATACTCGGCGACTTCTCTGTTCACTCGTTCGCCGGCTCGAATATCGGCTTAGCAATCGCGCTCGTCAATGCGCTCGTCTTAATCGGCGGGCTTACGATAATTCTAATCAAGGCGAAGGCTCTGCCTCAAGGCGAACTCTATAAATCCTACAGCGACGCATCGTTTATCGTCTTGCTAAGCTGTCTGCTGATAATCTTCATCGCGACTATCGTTTGGATAGGAATGTCAATGCCGCTACTAAGTCAAATCGTCGGCGAGGCGGCGGCGGTTGATTCGGATTTCTACATCAAGAGCACGACACCGATAGCTTTAACGTTAGCCGCGCTGATGATTTACACGTTCGCGAAGTTTAGACAAATGCTCAGCATAGGCGGGAAGGTCGCGCACGTCGGATTCTTAGGAATGTTAATCGCGATTGTAATTTCATCGCAGGGCGAGACTGTAACGCAAGAACTTAAACCGCAAGCCAAAGCATTAATCGCGGGGCATGAAGTCATCTACGAAGGGCAAGTCTTTCAAGAAGATGAGCTACAGAAATTTTACGTTTACAACGTCGACGGCGAGACAGTCCGCGCTTTGACTAAACTGCACGGTAACGGAACGGACGCGGCTCGCGAACCAGGTATCTTGAAAAGCTTCGGCGGGGACGTTTACATTGCTCCGCACGCGCAGACGATTGATAGCGTTCAAGAACTGATGCTGACTAAAGGGCTATTTGCTATGGACGGCGAACTCGGCTACACCTTCGAGGACGCGAAGATTGATTACGACGACAACAATCAACCGATTCAAGCATCGGCGGCAATTACAATCACTGACGGCGAAGTCGAAGAAGTGATTCACCCGCTGATAACCGTCACGCCCGACGGCGGCGCGTCAAAGTCAATGGAAGTCTTCAACGGGCGGCGGCGCGTTCGCTTAACGGGCATATCGGGAGACCTTGAGAAGGCTCGCTTAGAAATTCTGCCGACGTATGAAAGACTTTCCGCAATGCCCGTGACCGTAACAATATCAACCAAGCCTTACATCTGGCTACTATGGTTGAGCGTCGCGGCAATCTGCGCGGGAACACTATTAGCGATAAAGAAATAATCATCACGGAAGGAGGAGGGAAAATGTGCATAACAGATTGGATTGAGAAGCACACGTTGAAATGCTTGGCGGGCGGCTTTATCTTAGGCGTCGCGGCAGTCGGTGTCGTGACTTTTGCACTTCACGCCACAGGCAATCCGGCTTTCTGCGGGCAATGCCATTCGATGAAACACGAGGCTAAGACGTTCGCGGTGTCGAGTCATAGGAATCTGGACTGCGTAGAATGCCACTTGCCGCACGACAACACAGCGCACTATCTGTTTGAGAAGGGGCGCACGGGTATAGTCGATATTTACCATGAGGCAATGCGCGATTATCCCGAACGAATCAAGCTTGAAGCGGACGCCCGTAAGATGGTCGCTGAAAACTGCATGCGTTGTCACGGGGCAACAATGTCTTACGTTGAAAGCGCACCCGAAGGAACTCAGGACGACTGCTTGAAGTGCCACAGCAGAGTTGCGCACGGCACGAATCATTTGGAAGGGGGTATAACAGTTGAGTAAGATGCAAAAATACATCGCGGGCGCACTCGTCTTGTGTGTGGCATTCTTTGGCTTAATGTTCGCCAGAGTCATAGCCAAGCCCGCTACAAAATTTGAACTGGTTCCGATTCCCGAAGACCAGAAATTAACTCGCATGGGTTATGCTAAGGCTTACCCGTTGCAGTTTGAAACTTACAAGAAGAACATGGACGGCGCACCCAGCCCGACCGGTTTCGGCGGCGCGCAAATTGAAAACTCGCACTTGACCGAACAGCCTGAACAAATTGAGTTGTTCAAGGGCTACGCGTTCTCGATTCAATACGACGACGACCGCGGGCACTGGTACGCCGGCGAAGACATTCTCAACAGCAAACGTATTCCCGGACAGCCGGGCGCGTGCATAAGTTGTAAAGGCTCTTATATGTACGACGTTTACTTCAAGGAAAGCGGTTGGGATTATTGCTCGAAGAGTTTTGCCGAAGTCGCCGCGCCTATCAAAGAGGATGAATGGTTTGGTTGCTCCACTTGCCACGACCCCGACACAATGAAGTTGCGCATTTACAATCAAGGCTTCGTTGAGTCAATGGCTGAACTCGGCGTCGACGTGAACAACGCGACCCATAACGAAATGCGCGCTTATGTCTGCGGACAGTGCCACAACGAATACTACTTCAAGAAGGCGGAAGGCGGCAAGCTCCATATGCCATTCGCTAATGGTCTTGGTCCCGAAGAAGAATACAAATATTATAACGACGGTCACGATCCTAAGTTCCCGTATGATTGGGTTCACCCCGATAGCGGCGCACCGATGTTGAAGGTTCAGCACCCCGACTTCGAAGTTTGGACTGATTCCGTTCACGCGCTCAACGGCGTTACCTGCGTAGATTGCCATATGCCTTACATGCGCAAGGACGGCGTGAAGTACACCTCGCATTGGATGACTAACCCGCTTAAGCATTACGACGCTTCCTGCACGAAATGCCATGACGAATCTTACGATACCATGTTGCACCGTGCACAGACGATTAACGACAACACCTTCAAGCTTTTGCGCATAGCCGGACAAACGACGGCTCGTGCTCACAAGGTTATCAGAGCGGCTCACTTCGCAGGCGCAACTGATGAACAACTTGCCGAAGCTCGTCAACTCGTCCGTGAGGCTCAGTGGTATTGGGATTGGGTCTCGGCTGAAAGCTCAATGGGTTTCCACAATCCCGATAAGTGTATGAAGTCGCTTGGTTTGTCGATTGACGCCGCGCACAGAGCTATTGAAAGCGCAACCGCTGTCACGAAGGGCACTTACACGCTTGAACCGTTGCCGACTGAACCTTTCACGACGAAAGAGTTCCCTGACGCAATTAAACCCGGTATGCCCGCTCCGGCTCCTGCACCGGCTCCGGCAGAATAAACTTGACCTTAACATAAAAATTATCCCCGATTGACCGTCGGGGATTTTTTTGTTGCCGCTTTATTGAAAGTCGCTTGATAAGTGCTATAATAATTCGGATTTTGTTTTGAGAGTTTCTCTCTAGAAATACTGCAAAGGGGATTGAAATGGAAAACAAACAGCAAGGTTCATTGGCGGGCTTTCTAGTACCGTCAATCATAGGGATAATCTTATTTATGATTCCCGTGCAATACGACGGGAGTTGGACAATCGTCGTTAAGATTATCGCGGACATGATAAGCGACGCGATAGGCGAAATGCTTCCGGCGTTATGCGTGGGCATAGTGACGTTGTCGGCAATACTCGGCATCATTTTTCTTGGCAAGCCAAACTTTATCGCGACTTATCCGATTGTCGCTAATACATTCTCGACGACGGCGATTTGGGTCGCGATTAGGATTGTCGGCGCGGTTTTCATTTGGCTGACTTACTTAGGAATCGACGCGGACAACCCAGACAGCACGATTGGTTTAATAACCAGCGGCGATAACGGCGGCTTCGTGCTCAATGATTTGCTTAGCGTCCTCGTCGTAATTTTTTTGTTGGCTGGTCTTCTACTGCCGTTGCTCCTCGACTTCGGATTGCTTGAGTTTATCGGCGCAATGCTGACTAAGGTTATGCGTCCGCTGTTCACGATACCCGGACGCGCCGCCGTCGACTGTATAACCTCTTGGATTGGTGACGGCACACTCGGCGTCATGCTCACGGCTAATCAATACGAAGGCGGCTATTACTCCAAGCGCGAAGCGGCGATTATCTCGACGACGTTTTCCGCCGTGTCGATTACATTTTCAATCGTCGTGCTTGCGCAAGTCGACTTAATGGAATATTTCGGGCTGTACTACCTTTTAATCTGCGCGATTGGTATTGTCTGCGCGTTAATCCTTCCGCGTATCCCACCACTTAGCTTGAAGAAGGATGAATATCTTGTCGAAGGCAAAGCAATGGGCGAGAGCTTGCCCGAAGGTTACACGACTTCATTTCAATACGGGCTTGCATTGGCAAGGGAACGCGTCGGCGAATATCGCGGCATTGAACAATTCATGGAAGGAGCCTTCAAGAACGCGGCGGGCATGTGGTTTGGCGTGTTACCGGTCGTCATGTGCATTGGAACGTTGGCATTGGTCTTAGCGAATCACACGACGATTTTCGACACGTTAGGCTTGCCATTCCTGCCGCTGTTGCAGTTGCTCGACGTGCCTCAAGCCACTGAAGTTTCAAAGACAATGATAGTCGGCTTTACTGATATGTTTACGCCGTCGGTGTTGGCGGCGGGCACGATAAGCAGTCCGATGGCAAAATTTATCGTGGCAGTCATCTCCGTCACGCAACTGATTTACTTATCGGAAGTCGGCGGGCTTATACTCGGCTCGAAAATCCCCGTCAACCTGCCCGAACTGTTTATCCTCTTCCTTGAACGTACAATCATCAGCTTGCTTATCGCGGCACCAGTCGCGCACATGTTCTTTACGAATTGAAGACGTATTAAAATAAAAAAGCCCTCGCGCCGATTGCGGGGGTAATTTTTTTTATTCAACGTCGGCGAATTCCAACGCGGGTTCGGCGTCAATCAACTTCAACGCGGCTGCTTTCTTGTAGTAAAGCTTCAAGGCGTCAAGACCTTCCGCCGTCAAGTCCCACTTAATCACGCCGCCCAAGTATCTATCAAGCTCGTCAAAGTTGAAAGGCTTCGTCGACAGCACGGACTTAATCGCCTCCGCTTTATGCTCAATGCCGAACGCAAACGCGCGAAGAATCTTTTCATACGTCGCCTTGAAGAGTTCAGGTTCCTCGACGGCGAAATTTTTTCTAACAGTCCACAGCGCGTAAACCATTTGACGCCCTGTGAGCTTGCGCCATTCCTTTCCGATGTCATAGACGTAAAAATTTTTCGGGCGATGCAGATAAAGATAAAGTGCGTCGTCGCCAATAAAGAGCGCGGCGGTCGCGTCGTCGTCGACAGGCTTATCAACGGTAACGAAGCGCGTTTCATAATCGGGCGCGGCGTCGTAGCTTTCGTGCAAGATAATCTTAAGCAGTCGTTGAGCCGTCGCGGACTTCGACGTAAGAATAACTTTATCGTTGCGGATTGAATCAATCGGCTGGCGCGAGATTAGAATTATACTCGTCACGGCGTCATCTGCGCGAACACAGAGCTTAGGCAGAATCAACAGGTCATTGCTTCGGCGGGCGTATTCAATCGAAGAGACGTTGCTAAGGTCGATACGCCCCGCGGCAAGCTCGCCATTAAGGAAAGTCGGCACGCCATAGACTATTTGCAAATCCTGCGCGGCGTGAGCGTAGCCGTAATTGAGCGGCAGGACATTCAAGAAGTCTATATGCCCGATTCTCGGAATCATCTAAACATCTCCTGTACATAATTCTTAATCACTTGACTAAGGGCAGACGTCATTTTAAAATCGTTTCGACAAGGAGGCGATTTCATGAACGACGACGACTTTAATAAAAATCCTGAGCCGAAGACTCATAACGAAGGCGATGCGCGATTTGATGTAAGTTCACTCGACGAGGTAAAAGACGAGAACGGCAACGGAATCTTCCACATGACGACGCGTTTTAAATGGATACTCGCGCTATCAATCCTGCTTTTGTTCCTGGTGAGCGTGTTGATTTATTCGGTGTACATGGGCGCGCTCGTTGCAGAGATTTGGCAGCTGGCACTTTGGGGCGTGTGCGGCTTGCTGGCGATTTATTCCGTCATAAAAAAATCACTGGCGGCAGTGATACTGAACTTTATACTATTCTTCGGCGTGTCGCTCATTCCCGTTTGGCAATCGGCGCATGAAAGCCTTCAATCGGTCTTCAAGTTGTTTTTCGGCTAAAAAAAATTTTCCCCTTCCATAAGCGGAAGGGGATTTTTTTACGGCTGATAAAATTCTTCCGCCTCCGTAACCAGTTGACGGACGATTTCCTTGACCGGCAAAATTTCTTTGATACGCGGCATGTATTCGCCTGTGAACACCAGCCCCGTTTCCAAGTCTCCCTGTTGCGCTCGCGTTAGTGCCCGAACGATACAGAAATTATGCTTGCAAGCCTTGAGGCATGAATCACAAGCCTTGGGCGGCACGCGACCTGCCATCACACGTTTTGAAAAAGGCGTCCGCACTGCCCGCCCCGGCAAGCCGACAGGACTTTGAATCACCACGACATCTTCCGGTTGCGACTTAAGATAATATTCCTTCAAGCTCGGTGCGCCGTTCGCCTCCACACTTGCCGCGAAACGTGAACCCATTTGAACGCCGTTAGCCCCCATCTTCAAGACTTCGGCAATATCTTTACCAGTCAAGACACCGCCCGCCGCAATGATTGGAATATTCACGGCGGCGCGAATCGGCTCAATCAGCTCACGAACAGAAATATCCGTGCCGAGGTGTCCGCCCGCCTCTTTGCCTTCGACGACGACTGCTGAGGCTCCGAGCTTCTGTGAAATTTTCGCCAGCTTGACAGAGGAAACTATCGGGACTATCGGTGTGCCAGACTCTCTGCCCAGCCCGAAAATATCACGTGAAAAACCCGCGCCCGCAACGATTAAATCAATGCCCGCGTCTATCGCCGTATGAACAATCCCTGCGAAATCGCTTGCCGCTACCATGATGTTTATACCGATTATTCCGTCGGTTAAAGAGCGTGCCAACTTTATTTCGTAGCGCAATTCTTCATGAGCCATGCCCGACGCCGCGATTAATCCTATGCCGCCCTCTTTGGCAACTGCCGCCGCAAGCCGTGCCGTTGATAGGCGTATTGCCATGCCGCCCTGCACGATTGGGATTTTTGCTATCTTATTTC
>CAMNLS010000008.1 GCA_946543495.1 uncultured Selenomonadales bacterium
TATTTCCGCGCTCGACGTTTCGATTCAAGCGCAAGTCGTCAATCTCATGAAGGATATTCAAGCCGATACTAAGTGCGCGTATCTCTTCATCGCTCACGATTTGAGCATGGTCAAATACATTTCCGACCGCATTGGCGTCTTGCATAAAGGCTATCTGGTTGAGACAGGCACGACGCAAGATATTTTCTCTAATCCCGTTCATCCCTATACTAAGAGCTTGTTATCTGCCGTGCCGTTGCCTAATCCCGAAATTGAACGCCGCCGCCAACTGATTCCCTATAACGCGGCTGAAGCTGATTACGAACGCTGTACAATGCGGCAGATAAGCGATACACACTTTGTCTTAAGCCAAGAAAATTAAAGCACGTCATGAATCCACTTGAACGATATTTGGGCGATACTTATGACCTCGTCGACACGCTGAAGAGTTCCGAGCAAGGTTTCGTTGTCGTCGTCTATGACAAGCGGGCAAAGCGGCTCTGCACAATGAAGCAACGTCAACTGAGTTCGCTCCCGATTTACAAGACGCTAAAGGAGTTGAACAATCCTCACGTCCCGCAGATTTATCGACTCATCGAACGCGACGGCAAGTTAATCGTCGTCGAAGAGCACATCGACGGTCAGACGCTTGAGGAGTTTTTTATTTATCGACAGCTCGACGAGGCATTGACGGAAAAAATTCTGCTGCAACTGTGCAACGCCCTCGAAGTCCTCCACGAACAAAATATTATTCATCGCGACCTTAAGCCGTCAAACATCATGCTCACGGAAGAAAACTTCGTCAAGCTGATTGACTTCGGCATTGCCCGATTCTTTAAGCCGGACAGCACAGCGGATACGGAGCTAATGGGCACGCGAGGATATGCGCCGCCTGAACAGTTCGGGCTTTTTGACTTTGGGCAGACTGATAGACGCTCCGATATTTACGCGCTCGGCATGACGATAAAAAATTTGCTCGGCGAAGACTACGACGGACGCTTTAAAAAGGTTTTGGATAAATGCACAGCTTTGGAGCCGTCGCAACGCTTCCAATCCGTCGAAGAGTTACGCCGCGCAGTTCTATCAAGTAAACGTCCGTTCAAGGCGTGGAAAGTCATCGTCGCTACACTCATCGGAGTCGCGATATTTTTTTTGCCAAGAACACCCGACGAGCAAACACTTCCGCCGCCCGAAGAAAATATATCCGCGCCCGTCGAAGTGTCTAAGCCTCAAGAAAATATCCCTGCGCCTGTCGAAGAGCCTAAGCCTCAAGAAAAAGTTTTTGACCCGCCGACGCTCCCGCAAGTGTCATTGCCCGAATTGAACTTGCCAACGCCCTCGCAAACACCTACGCCGCCGCCAATAAATCCTCCGTCCGTTCAGCAGGAGGAAGAGTCTTCAGGCGAAGTCGAGATGAAACTTTATTTAAATGGCGAACTCACCGGCAAGGAACACATGGTTTATCTAAGTGGCTGGCAAGATTGGTCGCGTGATAAGTACGGGCAAGTTCTCTTTCCAGACGGTTGGCATGCGCGGCTACTCGTTACGAATCACAGCGGCAAGGATTTAATCAATCCAAGTATCGAAGTCAACATCGGCAACGACAAAAAAAAAATCGACGTGTCCGCCCTTGCAAACGGTCAGTCGTTCGAGTTGGAAATTCCTTTGGGTAATAAGCTTGCCTCGCCCGAAAAGGGTAGCGGGCATCTTCAAATCATTTTGAATTCGGAAGGAAAGCCGGCACTTTTCCTTAACAAAACGTTCCGCCTTGTGAAGTGATGAATTTTTCTAAGTCATTGAGTGCCCGCGCCGGCAACGTGACGTTGCATCCAGTTGTCGCGCTTAAGTCGGCGGCTTAGTCGGAGTAAGTGCCCGCGTTCGTACGAAATGCATGCGCATTTCTACTTGCGATAAATCTTTCTAAGTCGTCGAGTGCTCGCGTTGCTAATCTTTCCTTGCGAAACTTTTTAGGCGTGCGACCTTCAAGCGGCGGCAACAATCCGAAGGTTACGTTCATAGGCTGAAAATTTTTTGTGACGGCTGTCGTTATGTAATTGGCTAAGGCTCCATGACAAGTCGTCGGCGGGAAGTTCAGCGGCTCCAGATTTTTTGCAAGCCGCGCCGCATTGACGCCCGCCATTAATCCCGCCGCCGCAGACTCGACGTAGCCTTCAACGCCTGTGATTTGTCCAGCGAAAAATATTCGAGGCGTGCTCTTTAATTGGAACGTCGGCAATAAAACTTTCGGCGAATTAATGTAAGTGTTCCTGTGCATGACGCCGAACCTTACGAACTGAGCCGCCTCAAGTCCTGGAATCATTTGGAAGACGCGCCGTTGTTCGCCCCAAGTCAAATGCGTTTGGAAGCCGACTAAGTTATAAAGCGTCGCCTCTCGATTGTCCTGGCGAAGCTGAACGACCGCATAAGCCTCATCACTCAAGCCGACGGGCTTAAGCGGACCGAACCTTAACGTGTCTTCGCCGCGTGCCGCTAAGACCTCAACGGGCAAACAACCTTCAAAAAAAATTTCCTGCTCGAATTCGTGCGGCTTAGTCTTCTCGGCGGCAATCAGTTCAGCGCGGAAGTTCAAATACTCATCGCGTGTCATCGGGCAGTTAATGTAAGCGTCGTCCTCGCCCTTGCCGTAGCGCGACGCCTTGAACGCTTTATCGAAGTCGACGGAATCCACCGTGACAATCGGAGCCGCCGCATCGTAGAAATAAAAATCATCGCCGCCCGTGAGCCGTTTAATCTCGTCAGCAAGTGCACCTTCCGTCAGTGGACCGCTCGCTATAATTATTATGCCGTCCAAGTCTTCAAGGCTCGTGACTTCCTCTTCAACGAATTGAACAACCGATTTAATCTTCTGCGTGACGAGCCGCCCGAACTCTTCCCTATCGACAGCCAACGCCCCGCCCGCAGGAATTTTCGCCGCGTCCGCCGCCGACATGATAACCGAGTCAAGACGCCGCATTTCCTCCTTGAGCACGCCGACTGCATTTGATAAGCCCGCCGCCCGCAATGAGTTACTGCAGACGAGTTCGGCAAAATTCCCAGTCTTATGCGCGGGAGTTTTTTTATTTGGGCGCATCTCATGCAAGACGACTTCGACGCCGCGTTTAGCGACTTGCCACGCCGCTTCAGAGCCGGCAAGCCCCGCGCCTATCACGTGAACGGTCACGACTTCGCCTCCGTCTTCAATGCCTTACGTTGTTTGCGAACTTCCGCGCGGTGTTTTATATCAGCCAAGATTTTATTCATAGGGTGATTTGCTCGCGTCGTGCAATTCTCGTTGCCGCAATATAACATCGGCGCACGGTCTTTGAACTTGTGCACAAACATCGTCGCGCCGCACGTCTTGCAAGTCATTGCTTGCGGCTCGTCCCACGTCGAGAAGTCACACGACTCACAGCAATAAATAATTCGTCCGCGCGGCAAAGCTCGCTTAGCCAAATGCCTGCCGCACTTCGGACATTTTTTATCAAGCGGTTCAAGCAAAGGTTTAGTATTCTTACAATCAGGATAACCCGAACACGCTAAGAACACCCCGTAGCGACCACGCCGAATTAACATCTTGCGCCCGCACTTATCGCAAACTTCATCGGACTCAACGACGGGTTCACTTTGCGGCTCAGCGTCCTCGCCGAGTTCAGACATCGCCTTATCGAAGGCGGCGTTAAACTTCGTGCAATAGTTTTCAATCACGGAAAGTTTTTGCGTCTGCCCCGCCGCGACCTCGTGAACTTGCACCATGATTTCATTATAAGACTTAGCATTGAACACGTCATCGAAGAAACCTGCGATTGCGTCAAGGACACGTTGCCCCAATGCTGTGACTTTGTACGTTGAATCCTCCGCCGTGATATATTTGCGCTTAATCAAACTGGCAATGCCGCCCGAATAGTATTCCGCCCAATCAACGCCGAGTTTATCAAACTTAGCCATTAACGCCGCGTCATTTGTCGTGCCGTCAAGCTCAAGCCGCGTCGAAGAATTTTTCTCCGTGAGCCGCGAATAAATCAAACTATACAAGCGGAACTGATACTCCGTCAAATAATCTTTAACGGCTTCCGGCTCGCGGCGTTCGCTCGTCAAGGAAATTTCTTTGCCGTGTGGATAAGTTATCAAGCCCGCGTAGCCGTCCTTCGCGAAGTTTATTCCCTCGTAGAGTTGGTCAGCTATGAACCGCGTCCGCCCCGCCGAGAAGTTCAGCTCCTTAAACGCAAGTTCTTGAAGTGTCGCCGCCGTCAAAGATTTTTTTATCGTCAAGACTTTCTGCGCGGGCGGCTCAGCGATTAACTTCAATAGCATGGCACGGAACCTGCCGACTTTCACGCCGCGCCAAATTTTTCGCTCAAGATATTCCCCGACTTTGTGGCTAACGTACTTATCAATCAGCTGCTTAGCTTGGAAAGCGTCCGCCAACTTATCATCAATCGGTCGTGCCGCGACGAATGCCTCCTTATAACTTTGCTTAGTCAACTCGTCAAGCGTGATTCGACAATGCGACAACGGATTGATACCGAAGACTTCACAATATTGACGCGCTAAGAACTCGCCCTGTTCATCGGGATTAGTCGCAAGAAATATTCTACGGGCGTTCAGTGTCTCGCGCTTGAGTTCGGCAAGCAACTTACCTTTGCCGCGCACCGTAATATAATCGGGCTGATAATCATCACTAACGCCTATTCGGCTCTTGGGTAAGTCTTTTAAGAAACCGTCCGTCGACACCACTGAATAATAACGCCCGATGAACTTTCTGAGCGTCTTTGCCTTCGCCGCGCTCTCGACGAGTATTAACGACTTTAAAACTTTTTCTGCCACCTGCTCATCCTCCAACTTTACGTTTATATCGTCCAGCGTCTTCCTCGACGCAATTTTTCATTTCAAGCTCAAGCATAATGCTCGGCAACTCGTTCGGGTTTATACCGTCAAGCTTATCAATAATTTCGTCGTCCGTGATGAATTTATCGAACGGAATCACTTCCAAGACCTTTGCCGACGCGTTGTCTAAGCTAGGCTTCGATTCGGCTTTGCCTATCTTGTAACCGTCGACTTTGCGTTTATATCGTCCAGCGTCTTCCTCGACGCAATTTTTCATTTCAAGCTCAAGCATAATGCCCGGCAGTTCGTTTGGATTTATATCGTCAAGCTTATCAATAATTTCGTCATCGGTGATGAATTTATCGAACGGAATCACTTCCAAGACCTTCGCCGCCGTGACGTTCAAAATTATTTGCGGCTCCTGTTTAGGTTTACTCTTCGGGGCAAGGTCGTATTCGTTCAAAATGTCTTGCGCACCTTTAATCAATATCGCGCCGTCTCGAATCAATTCATTACAACCGCGGCTCATCTTTGCGTAAATTTGACCGGGAACGGCGAACACATCGCGCCCATAGTCGCCGGCATAACCGCTGGTGATTAATGCGCCGCTCCTTAAGTCCGCCTCGACGACGATAACGCCCTTACTTAGCCCCGCGATGATTCTGTTGCGTGCAGGGAAGGTGCCTAGATTGGGTTTAAGGTTCGGAGGAAACTCACTGAGGACGACGCCGCTTTCAGCAATCGCCTCGAAAAGTTTTTTGTTCTCGCGTGGGAAGATATAATTTATCCCGCAACCCAAGACCGCAACAGTTCTTCCCGTCTTCAACGCGCCGCGATGCGCAAAGGTATCAATGCCACGAGCCGCGCCGCTCACGACCGTTAGACCTGCCGCCGCGAGCTGTTCGCCGAGTTCAAGCGCGACGCTTTCGCCATAAGATGTATTGCGCCGCGAACCGACGATGCCAATTCTCTGCGCGTGCGGCTGAAGTGTTCCACGATAATAAAAAAACATTGGCGGCGTATCAATCTCTTTAAGAATCGGCGGATAATCCTCGTCGAAGATACAGCACAGTTTTATTTTCTGCCGTTCGCAATAGCTGACAAGATTTTCGGGGGCGTCGGGGTGTTGTTGACGGAAATTGATAAAAGCTTCGATGGCATTCTTACGGACGCCCGAATTGAATAGCTCTTCCACTGACGCCGCCCAAGCCGTCTTTGCATTGCCGAAAGCTTTTACCAGATGCGCAATGCTCTTGTTGCCTAAACCTTCCGCGCCGCCCATCGCCGCCATATAATATTTTTCCAAGACTTCCGCCCTCCCGCGCCGTATAATATCTTGCAAATTTTTTGACGTCAAGTGACAAAGCAATTTCCGCGTGATATACTTGCCGAAAAAATTTTAGGTGAGCTCATGAAGAAGAAATATGTTTACTTTCAACCGCAGTATGTAAACGGCTTCAAATGCGACGGCGCAAAGTGCGGAGCGCATTGTTGCAAAGGCTGGAGCATTTTTATAGACAAGAACACTTACAAGCAGTATTCGCGCCTTGATTCGCAGGAGATTACCTCGCATTTGCAATTCAACGCCGAAAAAGGCGAATATCGGATTCAGCTCGGCGGCAAGGCTTGTCCGTTCCTCAACGAAAACAAATTATGTAAGATTCAACTTAAGTACGGCGAAAAATTTTTGTCGCAAACGTGCGCCACTTATCCACGAGTTACAAGTTGCTTTGGGACTTTCTTTGAACGAGCACTGACTTTGAGTTGTCCGTTGGCGGCGGAGCGAATTTTATTTAAGCGTAAGCCGATGCCGTTTGAACTTGTCGAAGTGCCAGAGAAGGTTCATTCGCCCGGCGGAAAAATTTTCATGCAGTCAATCCAAGCTACCGACGAACTCAAAGCGCACATAATAGAAATTCAAATCGCGATGATTTCAATCTTGCAGGAACGCACGCTTTCAATCGACCAACGATTAATCGTGCTAGGCTTTTTCCTCGACAGGCTCGGAGAAATTTTTTCCGACTTCGACAAAGCGGCATTGACTAAATTAATCGCGGTGTACGAATCGAAGAACTTTCTGGCGGAGCAAGTGCCGTTGATGTTGAGCAGTGTTTCCTTCGACGCGGAAAAATTCGTTCAGCTGATGTCGAAGCTCTTAGATAAGATTGCTGACGAAGAGACCTTGCCTAAAGATAAACAGTTCATAAAGAGCGTCAAAGATACTCTTCAACACCTCGACGATAAAAAAAGTTTTCTTGGCGAACATTCGTTCTTCCTTGAAAATTATCTCGTCAATGAGTTGTTCTTAAATATTTTCCCGTGGAAGTTCGATGGGAGCCTTGCGCAGAACTTCGCAACCTTCGTAGCCGAATACAAACTCTTTGAGCTGGTGATTTTTGCCGCGAAGCTTAAGCTTTCGGATAAGCAGGCTTTGATTGAATTGGTTGGCTGGTTCACGACGCGCTTTGACCACAGCGGTGACTATAAGCAAATAATTCTTAACCATTGCAAGGGCATGGACGACCCCTTTGACTCAATGGAAAGCTTGCTTGAATCTGGCTATTAAAAAAAATTATCCCGACGTTGGTCGGGATTTTTTTATGCTGGCAAGTCTTAGTTTTGCTTAAGCATCAATTCTTTGTAGTGTTCGATTTTATAATCAAGCCGTTCAATCGTCGAGCGTAAATACTCCATTTGATTTTGGAGCCGCGCTCTTTGTTCAACCAAAATATTTTTCCGCCGTTCAAGTCCGGTATTCGCCTGCATGAGCGAGACATATTCTATCAACGCTTCGATTTGTACTCCAGCATTGCGCATACACTTAATAAACGACACCCAGCCGCACGCCGCATCGTCGTAGTCGCGTATGCCATTCTTTTTGCGCGGCACCGGCGGGATTAATCCAATGCGTTCATAATATCTAAGCGTGTCCGCTGTTATATCGTACTTCTCACTGACTTCGCCAATCGTCATCAAACATTCCTCCGACTCAAAAATTTTCCGCAGTAAGTTTATCAGCTGAAGTCGGCTTTAAGTCAAGCTAAATCGTTGCGAAAAAATCTTTAGACGCCGTGTCCTCGAATATCTCAACGTCGAAATCCTTCAGCTCGTCTTTAAGATACTCGGCAAGCACGTGAACAATCGGAAATTCCGTGGCGAAGTGTCCGGCGTCAACGACGTGAATTTTATTTTCGACGGCGGCTTGAGCTTCGTGATATTTAACGTCGCCCGTAACAAACGCTTGCGCCCCGAAGAACTTTGCCTTTTGGATAATATCCGCGCCCGCGCCGCCGCACACGCCGACTTTGCTTATCAGAAAATCTCCCGCGTCGACGAGTCGAACGCTATCGGCATTCAGAACGCTTTTAACGTGGCGGGCAAACTCAACGGCAGTCATCGGAGTTTCGAGCATGCCGAGCCGTCCCAAAGAAAATTCTTCGTCGCCGAACATCTTAACATCGACAAGTCCGATTCTTTGGGCAAGCACATCATTAACGCCGCCCGCCGCGCTGTCCAAGTTCGTATGCGCCGCAAAGACCGCCACATCATTTTTTATCAAGCGTTCGAGTTTTCTTCCATGCGGCAAGTCAAAGCGAACGTTCTTTATCGCGTGGAAGATTAGCGGATGATGCGCAACGATTAATTGCGCGTCAAGCTCAATCGCCCGCGAAATATTTTCGTCAAGCGCATCGAGGCAAACAAAAATTCTTTTGACTGTAGCCGACCAGTCACCGACCAAAAGTCCAGGGTTGTCCCACTCTTCAGCAAGACGACGCGGAGCCAATCTATTAACGACATCGGCAACGATTTGAACTGTGCACCTTCTCATTTAATCTACTCCCCAGCTATTGTTTAAAGCGACTTTGATTTTTCCGTAGCCGCAAGCACCGCTTCAATCAGCGCACTTCTAAAGCCGCCGCGCTCCAAAACGCGCACGCCTTCAATCGTCGTGCCTGCCGGGCTTGTGACTTTATCGCGCAATACGTCGGGGTGTTCGCCCGATTGCAAAACCATCTTCGCCGCGCCTAGTAGAGTTTGTGCGGCAAGTTCAATCGCCTGCGCACGAGGCAAGCCCGCCGCTACTCCGCCATCACTCAAGGCATCAATCATCAGGAACGCATAAGCTGGACCCGAACCGCTTAAGCCCGTGACCGCGTCCATTAATTTTTCTTCGACTTCAACGGCTCGTCCCAGCGTCGACCAGAACTCTTTTATCGTCTCGCCGACCTGCGCGGCATTTTTATTCAGCGTGTAAGCCGTCATGCTCTCGCCGACCGAAACAGCGACGTTAGGCATGATTCGCACGATTTTATTATCGGGGAAGAACTTTTCAACGCTCGCCAACTTCAAGCCCGCGACAGTGTAAGTTATAATCGTCGACGCGGGAATTTTATTTTGCAACGCGGCAAAAGTTTTCTCGGCATCCTTTGGCTTAACCGCAACAATCAACAAGTCCACCGCGTCAAGGAAGTTTGCCTCCGTCGAAGCGTTAACGCCGTAACGCGTGATGAGTTCTTCGCAACGCTCAGGGCGAATCTCTGCAATAAAAATATCGCTCGGAGCAAAGACTTTCCCGCATATGCCGCGAACGATTGATTCGGCAAGCGCACCCCCGCCGATGAATCCAACCTTGTTCATTTCTTAGCCTCCACATCAACGAATTCTATGCTGTCGAGTAAGCTCGTCATTTGCCCGCGTATCGCCGCCAGATAAACTTTGTAATGCTCCTTTTGCTCGGCAAGCTCCTCTTGAGTCAAGCTGACTGTGCGTTTCTTGCGTGCCAATTCGTTTATCCGCGCTAACAGTTCGGGCGTTATCGTATTATCCATTGCAAGTCTCCTTTCTTCGCGCGTATTCTATCACACGTTCCGAATAAAGCAACCTTGACGGCTTGCGAGGCGGCAAATATAATTTGATAAAGTTCACTAAGCAAGGATGATGAATCATGGACGAGAGAACACCTTTGACGAGTGTCGCGCCGCAGAAGAGGGCAGTTGCGCTTAAATACGAGGCAGAACGTGACCTTGCCCCGAAAGTCATTGCCAAAGGGCGCGGGCATGTTGCCGAACACATTTTAGAGACCGCGCAGAAAAACGCCGTGCCCGTCTATCAAGACAAGACGCTTGTTAATATGTTGATGGCTTTGGAGATTGACAGAGAGATTCCGCCCGAACTATACAAGGCGATTGCTGAGGTCATGGCTTACGTCTATAAAATGGACAAGTCACACGGACAAGCCGCCGCCGCCCGTCGTCTCGCCGCTCAACGCAGGCGCAACAGTCTTTTCTAAAAAAAATTATTTAAGTCGACGCCGTCAAGTTCCGATATAGTTAGCGAAGTTAAGCAGGAGCTTAACGGTAAATTGAAAATATCAGGTCAGACGATTAGGAAATGAAGACAAGGAACAGTCAAATACATCTGACCTTCGCAGAAAAGGAGAAGTGATTATTATGATGCGTTCCCTGTTCTCTGGTGTTTCCGGCTTGAAAGTTCACCAAACAAGAATGGACGTTATCGGCAATAACATCGCTAACATTAATACCATTGGTTATAAGTCGAGCCGTACAACGTTTTCAGATATGCTCTCGCAACTCGCTAGCAGTGCTGCCGCGCCGACTGACAGTCGAGGCGGCGTCAATGCAAAGCAAATCGGTCTTGGTGTTGATGTTGAGAGTATCGACATTATCTTCACGGACTCTTCTCCGCAACAGACTGGCAAGAACACTGACCTTGCGCTTTCGGGTAATGGACTGTTCGTGTTGAAGAATGGCAATCAATCCTTCTACACGCGCAATGGTGCGTTCATGTTCGACGAAAACGGCTACTATGTTATGCCCGGTAATGGTCTGCGCGTGCAAGGTTGGAACGCAACCGACGGAGTCATAAACACCAATGGCACTGCGGAAGATATTATCGTTCCCGTCGGCAAGACTATGGAAGCAACTTCCACGACCGCGATTGACTACACTGGCAATCTTAACAAAGAATCATTGCTGATTGAAAGTATCAGCTACACTACAGCGACAGGCGGCAACGCTGATCTTGTTCGTACTGCGAATGAAGCTGGTACGACCACAAGTATAAACGTAGACGGCACCAACGTCATTGCGGCGACTCTTACCATGAGAGACGGCTCAACCGTACACGTCACTAGCGGTTATTACGAAGTGGGAAGAAGTGTTCCAATCACGACGCTTGCCACGATTTATGATTCATTGGGCGGAACACATCAAGTCACGGTTTTGATTGATAAAGACGCTTACACGGAAGACGCCGATGCCAATACTGAAGCAACTGAAACTGCTACTGGCTACGTCTTTGTAGATACAGACGGCTCTACTCACGCTGTAACAACAAACGCAAACACCGACGACGCAGGTAATACCACATACACATACACTTACACAAATGCCGCTGGAACTGAAGTAACTGACAATGACACGAGCAACTTGACTGTTGCTTATGACAATCGCTGGAGAGTTTACCTCGCTCCTGAAGCAGGTGCTCAAGGTCCTGCGGGCACTACCTTCACCAATACGATTGATTCTACCGAATCAGACGGAACAACAATGAATGCCGTAATGAACAGCGGCGCAGTCAGTTATCTCTATTTCGATACTATGGGCAAATTCGTCACCAACGGCAGAGATGAAAACGCGCAAATTACTTTCAACTACGGCAATGGTAACGGCGCGGATAGTAATACGGGCGTTATCGACTTTAGCGGCATGACCCAATACGCCAACGCAACGACCTCTTATCCGATAACCAACGGTAACGCGGCAGGTATCCTTCAGAGCCTCGCCATTGACGGCAACGGCATTATCAGCGGCACTTACACTAATGGCTTGGTTCAGCAAGAAGCTCAAATCGCCGTCGCCCAATTCAACAACTCAAGCGGCTTGACCAGAAATGGCACGACGATTTTCACGGAGTCAAACAACTCTGGTCCGGCGAACGTCAAGACTATAAGCGACTTCGGTATGAGCGTCATTTCCTCCGCGCTTGAAATGTCAAACGTCGACCTTGCAACAGAATTCTCCGATATGATTGTTACTCAGCGCGGCTTCCAAGCTAACTCGAAAGTTACGACCGTTTCCGATGAAATGCTTGAGACTCTCGTCAACATGAAGAGATAAACTTAACAGCATAAAATAAAAAGCGGCTCGCTCCTTTGGGAACGGGTCGTTTTTGTTTGTAATCTACTTTCTTTCAGCGAAGACTAATCCGCGCCCATTGGGGCAAGTGTCAAGCTTGCGTCGTCCATGACGGTCGGTCTTCTACTTCGTTCAAGCCGTCTTCATTTCAACGGCAAGTCATTCGTTATAGATTTTATAAATTTCGTCGGTGTAGGAGCCGTCATCATTGTGAACGATTAGCGGCGGCAGAATTTTCAAGTTGCCCACGTTCGCTCCAACGACCGCCTCAAGCATTATTAAGTTTGCGTCGCGCCCCGTCTTTGGTTGAATCATTCGCAGACGTTTCATTTCCATTTGATGACGATGAAGCGCGTCAATTATCTCGCACAGTCTCGAAGCTAAGTGAATCATATAAAATGCGCCGTGAAACTTCAAGACGTACCGCGCCGCCGTCACCACGTCTTCAAGCGTCGCTGTGAATTCGTGCCGAGCACGCGCCACGCCCGAAAGTTTATTTGCCTCACCATTCGTTATCGGCGTGTAGGGCGGGTTAGCAATCGCCGCGTCGAAGCTCTCCGCCTTGAATAGTTCTCGATGCTTGCGATAGTCGCCCTCCACTACAGAAATTTTTTCCGCCAAGCCATTCAACTCGACGTTGCGTCGGGCAAGCTCAGCCATTCGCGAATTCAATTCCACCGCGCAGACCTCTTTAACTTCGTCGGCGATTAACAGCGGGATTACTCCCGTGCCCGTGCCCAAGTCCAGGACGCGAGCTTTTTTTTTGAAGCGCGGGAAGTGCGCAATCAACACCGAGTCCATTGAAAAGCAGAATTCGTTTTCGTGTTGTATGATGACGCGCCCCGAACGCATTAAGTCATCGAGTCGCTCGCCTTCGCGCAGATTAATCATTTCTTAAAGTCTCGTCGCGGTTGACGGCGCGTCTTATCTCCGCGTGGTCGTGGTGGACGTTCGGACTTGCGCTCAACGTTTTCATTGCGATTGTAACGGCGATTAAAAGTTTCGGTTCTGCGCGGGCGTTCGGAACGTGGTGGACGTTCAGGCTTAGGCGGCGGCTCTTCGACGGGTTTAATCTCTTCGACTTGCACGGCGGCTTCAACCGTTTCAAGCTCGTCTGTATTGACTGGCAAAATATCTTCCCACCCCGCCACGACTGTTTTGTTAGTGTCAAGGAGAATCGTCGCGTTCCTGCGTGAAAAGCTCACCGCGACAACTTTGCCTTCGCCTTCCGCCGCAACAACACGACTACCTACCTTCGGTTTGAACGTGACACTTTGTCGCGGACAGCCTTCGCAATATAAATCGTTTTCGTACTTCAAGCAACACATTAGCCGCCCGCATACGCCGCTTATCTTCGTCGGGTTAAGCGACAGATTTTGTTCCTTAGCCATGCGGATTGATACGGGAATAAAGTCGCCTAAGAAGGTCGCACAACACATCGGGCGACCACAGCCGCCCATACCGCCCAAAAGTTTAGCTTCGTCGCGGACGCCCACTTGACGTAGCTCAATACGTGTGCGGAATATCGACGCCAAATCCCTTACCAAGTCACGAAAGTCAATTCGTCCGTCCGCCGTGAAGGAGAAAATTATTTTGTTCAAGTCGAAGGTGCATTCCACGTTGATTAACTTCATCGGTAGTCCGTGTTCGATTATCTTTCGCCGACACACTTCAAAGGCGTATGTTTCTTCCTCGTGATTGCGTTCAAGCTGTAGCAAGTCTTCCGCTGTTGCCTTCCTGTAAATTTTTCTAAGCGGCAGCCCCGGTTCCGATTCAACGTTTTCATCAGCGGACAATTCACGCGGTGCCATGACGACTTTGCCGCATTCCAAGCCGCGCGCCGTTTCCACGATAACCAAATCACCTATAACGGTTTCTTCTTCGTTCGGCTCGTAAAATAAAAGTCTGCTTGCCTTCTTTATTCTTACTCCAATAATTTGCATTCAGTCACCCCTCAGCTTATTTGATGACCGTTTCAAGCGCGATATTAATCATGTCGTTGAACGATGATTGCCGTTCTTCAGGCGTGCAATGTTCGTTGCGCCAAAGGTCGTCGCTCACCGTGAAGATTGCCAAAGCTTGAACCTTAGCGGCGGCGGCGTGCAGATAGAGCGCGGCACTTTCCATTTCGACTGCTAAGACGCCGTAGCGGCGGAGCTTGTCATTAAAAGTATTCTTGCCGTCGCCGAAGGTGCCATTGGGGTCGTCGTAGTCGTTATAAAATAAATCGGTGCAGATGACGTTGCCGACCTTGACGGGCAGATTTAAATCCTTCGCCACGTTGACGGCATTGCTTAACAGTTCATAGTCCGCGAGCAAAGAAAAATTCACTGCGCCGCCGAAAACTTGATTGACGATTGATGAATCCGTCGAAGAGCCTTGAGCAATGAGCACGTCGCGCAAATGAATATCCTCGTTCATGCCTCCGCACGTGCCCACGCGAATTAATTTCTTTGCGCCGAATACCTCAATCAGCTCGTGCAGGTAAATCGAGATTGACGGAATACCCATGCCGGTAGCTTGAATGGAAACGGGAACGCCTTTATATTTGCCCGTGAACCCGAAGATATTTCTAATCGCCGTGTATTGATGAACGTCGCTTAAAAAGTTCTCGGCGATGATTTTGGCGCGGACAGGATCGCCGGGCAATAAAACGCGCTTGGCAACTTCCCCAACCTCCGCCGCAATGTGTATTGATGCCATAAGATTTTTTCCTCCTAACAACAAAAAAGCCCGCCGACTTGCACGGGCTGAAAAGGTTTTACTTTTGCGGATTGCCTTGCGGCTTGCCGAAAATAAATTTGTCAAGTAAGTCTATGAGCTGCCCTATCTCCGGCTTAGAAATTTGTGCGCTTGCGCCGAGCGCTTCGCCCTTCAAGCGCATTTCCTCGTTGATTAAGGAAGAGAACAGGACAAACGGCACTTCTTGAAGTCTTTCCGAATTGCGAACGAGCTTTAAGAGCCTGTGCCCGTCCATCTTGGGCATTTCGACATCGGAAACGATAATGCTGAGATGCTTTGAAATTTCGCCATCTCTATTAGCAAGCCCCTGCAGATATTCCCAAGCGTCTTGACCATTACCGAAGTCACGAACGAAACGATAGCCCGAATCATGTAATGTAGTAACCAATAGATCACGAAGCATGGGGGAATCTTCCGCAACGACAACATGAGCATCAGCACGAGTCGCCCGCACATCGGCGGCTGCCTCCGAAACCGTGGTAAGCTTGGCATTAATTTCGGGGTTAATCTCGGCGATGATTGTCTCAAAGTCCAAGAGCAGTACAATTCGGTCGGGCATTTTGATTATACCGACGACGCGGCTTTGGTCGCCGACTTCGGGCGAAGGTTCCATATCCTTCCACGAAATGCGGTGAATGCGTGAAACATTTTCCACCAAGAAGCCGATATTGTAGTTGTTAATTTCCGTGACGATAATGTTCTTTGCCTCGCCGGTGTTAGCCACATTCAGACAACGTGGCAGATTTACAAGGGGAATTGCCCTGCCGCGCAGAGTGAAAAGCCCATCAATATAGGGGTGAGCTTGAGGCATTGCAGTAACGGCGAGACGTTGAATGACCTCGCGAACCTTGGCGACGTTTATTCCATAGTTTACGCTACCAATGCTGAACTCCACTATCTCAAATTCGTTTGTGCCGCTTTCAAGCAAGATACCTTTACTGTCGCCGAGAGTTGCTATTCCCTCGCGTGGTTTCTCCTTAGCCATCAAATCCGCCTCCATAATTTATTAACTCAACAAAATTTCGCCGTTAAAAACTTTTTCCCTTCAAGAGTGGCATATTACATTAAAATTTTTCATAGCGTTGTTTAATCAACTTTCTTTCAGCGAAGAAAGAAAGTTGCAAAGAAATTCGCCTCGCAGGGGCGCGAACCGGCAAATAAACATCCATGTTTATGTTGCCGGCGGTCGTCGTCCATGACGACCGGTCTTCAAGTTCGATTGAGTGCCCGTTGAATATAACGTTGCCATGTTCGTTACTTGACCAAGTTATCGAAGTCGGCTTGCGGAACGAGTGTGACCAGCCCCATTATCGCCAGAATCTGTTCAAGAGCAACACGCGCCGTTGAAGTGTTCTTAACGACAAAATCCACGTCGCGCCAATGTTCAAATTCGCCGGTCTCGTCAGCCGTCTCCACGTAGTATCTTATTTCGTCATTCGAGCAACCGGCGCGAAGCATCCTATCGACAAAGACTTCATCATCAATCATTAGGAAAATCGTTACGAGGTCTTGATTAATGAACTTCTGCAACTGCTTAATGCCTGCTACGTCATGCATAAGAGTTACGCTGATTTTGTGTTTTTGATAAGCGTCAAGCACTTCAGCCTTGCGCAAGCCGTAGGAGTTCGCTTGATAGGTGTTGTTGACGATTAATTTTTCGTTCTTGTATTCGGGGCCTTTGACACTCTGATAAATCTTGCGCTTATAGGCGTAGCGGTCATCAAAGACGCGAGTCGTGACGGTTGGGATATAGTGAATGCCCATAGACATAAGCTGAGAAGCCATCGTGGATTTGCCTGAAGTGTGCGGACCGAGTAAAGCATAAATCTTATTGTTTGCCATGTGAACTCCTCCTTAACGTTTCTGCTTAGCAATGACGTGCACGGTGTCTTCGTCCTCATCAATCTCCGCGCCGCAACGGGGGCAACATTCGTATTGCGTGCCGTCGGGCAAAGAACGTTTGCCAGTGCACCGCGTGCAAAAGATTAGACTACACCGCTTGCACTCCAGAATTTCTCCAAAGTTCGTGCGCCCGCAACGCGGACAGCTGTCGTAAGTCGCCATAAAAACTTCTCCCTTCAATAATGCGGGTGAGCTTTAACGTAATCGACGGGGCGGCTCCAATCGACGTGGACGCCTGTCGCCTCCCAAAGGCGTGTCAAAACCAGTTTCAAATTCTCTGCGCTTTCGTTCGGGTCGATATTTTCTTCCGTGAAGTCCAATAGAGTTTTGTGCGGAATTTGTATCTTATGCGGCGTCGTCAAAAACTTTTCGGCAAGGACTTGGCCCTCGTCGTCGCCCAAAGTTACTTTGACCTTGCGCGTTGTCTCGTCGTATTCAACCCAGCCAAGAGAACCTTTATAACTTATCGCCACGCTGAAATTCTCCAATAGAATCATCTCCTTGAAACACACGTCGAAAACTTCCGTTCCTAATTTTAGCAAAAATTTTTCGCCCGTCAACGTAAAAAAACTACACGAATACCGGCGCGACTTTTTTGGCTCTTGAAAAAAATTTTCTGCCAATTCAACAGGAAAAACTTCAAGCGAATAGAATAGCACAAGTAATTAAAAATAAGGAGCGTATGATGTATGGCAGTGAATACTTCAGGCTTTGGCGCGTATGATATTCGCGGAGTGTATCCCGAAAGTATAAACCAAGAACTCGCCTATCGTGTCGGCAGAGTCCTTCCAGAAATTTTAGATGCAAAGCAAATTGTTGTCGGTCATGACATTCGTCTTTCTGGTTCGACGCTCTTTGATGCATTGGCTCGCGGCTTGACGGAGGCGGGCTGTGATGTTTATGACATTGGGCAATGCGGCACCGAAATGGTTTACTTCGCAACGGGCTTCCGCAAATTCGACGGCGGCATTATGATTACCGCTTCCCACAATCCCAAGGAGTATAACGGCATGAAGTTCGTCGGCAAAGGCGTGCGTCCAATTTCTCCGAATACGGGCTTGTTGGCGATTAAAGCGGCTGTCGAGGACGAGACGCGCGATTGGTCGTTCAAGAAAGCAACGGGCACCGTCCGCAGGATTGACATCTTGCCCGATTATATTGATTGCCTTTTGTCTTATGTCAACGTTGAAAGCCTTAAGCCGTTCAAAGTCGTAATTAACAGCGGCAACGGCTCGGCTGGACCTATTATCAATGAGTTAGAAAAATTCTTGCCCTTCGAGATTGTTAAGGTTCATAACAACGCCAACGGTTTCTTCCCGAACGGCGTACCGAATCCGCTTCTTCAAGACGCCCGCGAAGAAACTTCAAAGGCTGTCGTCGAGAGCGGCGCGGATTGTGGCGTTGCCTTTGACGGTGACTTTGACCGTTGCTTTTTGTTTGACGAGAATGGCGGCTTCATCGAAGGTTATTATATGGTCGGAATGCTTGCCGAGGCTTTCTGCAAAAAGAATCCGGACGAGAAAATTATTTACGACCCTCGCGCCATTTGGAATACGATTGACATCGTGGAGAGTTTAGGCGGCAAGCCGATTATGTGTCGTTCGGGGCACGTCTATATAAAGGAAATGATGCGTGCGGAAAATGCGATTTACGGCGGCGA
>CAMNLS010000009.1 GCA_946543495.1 uncultured Selenomonadales bacterium
CGCTGTCGATAACGCAAATCCTCTGGGTCAATCTGGTCATGGATACGTTAGCGGCGTTGGCGTTCGGCGGCGAACCTGCCCTTGATAGATACATGGACGAGGCTCCGAAGCGTCGCGACGAAAATATTATCAACGGCTACATGTATTCGGCAATCGGCACGGGCGCATTGTGGGGATTCGCTATGGGCTTGGTCTTCCTGCTTACCGATTTTAGCCGCGACCACTTCCGCGACGTAAATCCCGAAGGCGTCAACTTCACGTTCGGCGGCGATAGCGTCTACGTCTTGACGGGTTACTTTGCGTTCTTTATCTTTATGGCAGTGTTTAACGCCTTCAACGCCCGCACCGACCGCGTCAACCTCCTCGACAACATCGGCGGCAATATCGGCTTCTTAAGAGTTATGGCGATGATAGTCGTCGTGCAAATCGCTATGACCTACCTTGGCGGCGTGATTCTTCGTTGCTACGGCTTGACGGCGACCGAATGGATTTTTGTCTTGGCAATGGCATTCACGATTATTCCCGTTGACATTGTACGCAAGTTAATCGTAGGCTCGAATAAGTAAACGCGTTTTAAGCTCAGACGGAAAACAAAAAGCACCTTCCGATTGTGGGAGGTGCTTTTATAGTGTAGGAATAAAATCCGCTGACTATCAAGAATACTTCATGACGACGCCGCGAATCATATCCGAAACGCGCTTGGTGTGGTCGAGTGCCTCTTCCACGTCTTCCAAGATGTCTTTCCATTTAATCAAGTGAATAACTGCGCGGCTGGCTCCGTGTTCTTTGGAAGCCTCAACCGCCTCATCAAACAAAATCCCGATGTCCGCCCGATAAATCAAATCGCCGCGGCTCTCGTTATCTGAAACCTTGTGCACTGCGTCAAGTATCTCGCGCTGATTCTTTTTCACGTCGGAGAGGAGTTGAAATGCTTTGACTAGTTCGTCCGTGCTGTCGAGCAATAGTTTCGTCAAGGCATGAGAACGTTTCGTCGAGTGCCCGGCGTGATACATGATTATCCTTTGCAACGCGCCCTGCAACATGTCTACGCCCTTATCAAGCTCGTTTGCTATTGAGTATATGTCTTCGCGGTCAATGGGGGTTATGAAGCTCAAGTTCAGCTTGTTGATTATCTTTTCGTTGACGGTATCGGCGGCGGATTCAAGCCCCAAGATGTCTTCGATTCGCTCCAATGCCTGATTGGGGTCTTTAATCACGTCGTCCAAGAGTTCCGCGCCCAGATGAAAAAATTTCGCGTTCTCCACAAATAAATCGAAAAACTCCTTGTCCTTCCGAGCGAAATTGAATACGCTCATTTCATCGCCTCCTTAATTAAAGCAACGTGACGTTGCATCCATTAATTAAACCAAGTCATGACTTCTTGCGCGGCGTCTCGCAGACAAAATAATATCGTCCTGTCTCCAGGCAATAGAATTGTATTGCCGTTGGGTATTGCCGCCCTATTCTTACGCACATAAGCGCACACCAAGCACGCCTTCGGCAACCGCACGTCCATTAACTTTTTGCCCGCGACCTTTGCGCCGTTCTGAACGATTACTTCGACTGCCTCCGCCTTTGCGTGTTCCAATATCGATACGCTGACCACGCCGCCGCGTCTCACGAAGGCAAGCACTTCGCTTGCTGATAAAAGCCGCGCAGATATTACCACGTCGACGCCGACCTTTTCAATCAAGTCCGCGTATTCCGTCCGATAAACTCTGACGACAGTTTTTTTCGCGCCGAGATGTTTTGCTAACAGTGCCAGCATCAAATTTAATTTATCGTCTTCAGTCAAGCAAACAACCACGTCCGCTGAGGCAACGCCCTCTTGCGCCAGCAAGTCAACGTTCGTGCCGTCGCCGTATATCGCAATGTTGTCGCCCGTCAAAAGTTGCGCAACGTCCTCGCAACGCTGGCGGTCTTTCTCTATGACTTTTACATTGACGCCCGCCCTTATCAGCATGACCGATAAAGTTCGCGCAATTCGTCCCGCGCCGATTATCATTACTCGTTCAAGCTTGCGTGAATTGCGTTGAACAAAGTTGGAACTGAACTTTTCTATCTCGTTTGGGAAGCCGATAAAGTAAGCGTTATCGTGAGGTTTCAACTCGTCGTCGCCGTGTGGGATTATCATCTGATGATCTCTGAATATCAAGCCTGCCAAGACTCCTTCCGGTAGCCGCAATTCCTTAAAGGGTATGTTGATATACTTGCTGTCCTTAGCAATCTTAACTTCAAACAGTCGAACCTTGCCGCCCGCGAACTCGTCGACATTCAAAGCCGCTGGCGTCATGAGTATTCGATAAATTTCGTGCGCGGCAATCATTTCAGGATTGAGCATTAAATCTATATCGAAATTCTTCTTGAGGTAGTCTTTAGCCTCGCTTAGGAATTGCATGTCACGAATTCGGGCGATTGTGTGTTTAATGCCGTGTTTCTTGGCGAGTATGCAAGCGACCATGTTTACTTCGTCTATGTCCGTGACTGCAATAAACACGTCTGCGCCGTTGACATCGGGGTCGTCCATAGTTATAGGGCTGGCACCGTTAGCGACAATCGTCAGCACGTCGAGATTATTTTTGACGGCAACTAGTTGGCTTTCGTCGCGGTCGATGACTGTAACTTCCATTTGCTCATTGCTCAACAGCTCCGCGATTGTGTAGCCGAGCTTGCCCGCCCCGACAATCACAACTCTCATTCTCCATTCCCCATTCGTTTAAAGATTATAAGATTATAAGATGAAAAGCTATTTAACTTTCTATCTTTTAATCTTTCTATCTTTTAATCTTTCTATCTTTTAATCTTTCTATCTTTTAATCTATCTATCTTACAACTAGTTGTCTTTACAGACGCCGCACCGCTTGCAACCGTCAAAGCATGGCGACGTTTCTTTCAAAGCCTTTGCACGATTGAGTTCCTCGCGCAAATATTTTTTACTGAAACCTTGCTCAAGGAAGTCCCACGGCAAAGACTCTTCCACGTCTCGTCCGCGCAGATAAAATTCTTCGTCGAGACCTGCCGCCTTGAAATTCTTCCTGAACTCCTGCTGATTCTCCGATTGCATGATGACTTCCGAAATTTTTTTATCACCGCGTGAAAGTATCGCTTGCACCTGAGCCGACCGTATCGACTCCGAAATTATTTCCACGCCGCGCACAGATTTTAAACTACCGCGCAATATTTTAAAAGCCGCGTCGAGATATTTTTTGTCGGCGAACGGCGACCATTGAAACGGCGTGAACGGCTTGGGCACGAACGGATTGACGCTCAACGTTAATCGCCCGCCGCAGAAATTTTTTACTCGCCTCGTAAGCTCCGCGATTGCTTCCACGTCGTCAAGCTCCTCGAACGGCAAGCCGACCATGAAGTACAGCCGAAAATTTTTTATGCCCGCCGCTAGTCCGAGTTCAATCGCGTTAAAAATATTTTCTTCCGTGATTCCCTTGTTGACGACGCGGCGCATTTTCTCCGAGCCGACTTCGGGCGCAATAGTCAAAGTCTTGAGTCCGCTCGCCGCCAATGACTTTACAAGCTCAAGCGTCACGGAATCCGCGCGGAAGGACGCAACCGACATTTGCAAGCGTTCGCCGAGAATAAATTTGCACAGCTCATCAATCTGCGGATAATCTGAGATAGCCGCACCCATCAATCCAATCTTTTTACGAAACTTTTTCGCGTCGGCAACTTCTTTCTTCAGCACGTCAAGCGAACGATTACGCGGTCGCCTAAAGCAATAGCCCGCCATGCAAAATCGACAATGCCTCCCGCAACCGCGAGCCGTCTCAATCAAATACATATTAAATTCAGTGTCATCAGTTAGAATGGTTGTATGCGCTGGGTGCTCGTCCAAATTCTGTACCCATTGCCGCGAAACTTTTTTAGGGAAGGTCGGAACATAGACGCCCGCGACGTTTGAAAGTTTTTCTAAGCGTTCAAGGCGCGGCAAGTTCTCCGTTGCAAGCAAAGAATCAATCAGCGGCGGCAAGATGACTTCGCCTTCGCCAATGACAAACGCGTCGAAGAGTTCGCTTAAAGGTTCGGGATTGAACGTCGCGCAAGGACCGCCCGCTATGATTATCGGGTCGAAGTCAGTCCGTTTGCTTGCCCGCAACTTTATCTTGCCGAGCTTGAGCATTCGCACGACGTTAAAATAATCTGGCTCGAACGACACCGCAAAGCCAATGACTTGGAACTTGTTCAACGGCGTTTGCGTCTCCAGGCTAAGTAGCTGATTGTAATCGGACAAAAAAAATCGTTCACAGCTCACGTCTTGCCGTGAATTTAAAAGTTCGTAGATTATGTGAATGCCAAGGTTGCTCATGCCGACACGATAGAAGTTCGGATAAGCCAACGCGAATTTCAATCGTCCGCCAGCCTTCACGACAAAATTTTTTTCTTTAGCCAGCCGCGTCCGCAAGTCTTCTTCATAGCTCCGCGCCATAAAAGTCCTCCCAAAAATTTTTCGCCATTATAACAGAATATTTCCTTCACTGAAAACCTTCACGCTTGAAAAAATATTTTGGCAACGCGGCAGGTAAAATCGTTAATCGTATAGAATTTTGTCAAGAAGTTTATACAGAATAAAACATCGCGAAGGGAGATTGATAAAGTGGATGCTAAACTCGTCAACCCGATAATAGATGCATTCATGGATATTATGCCGCAAATGGGTTTTCCAATACCCAAACGGCAGAGAATCTATCTGCAAGATAGAAACGTAATAAGCAATGGTGTTACGCTTACAGTCGGTTTTACTAAACAAATGCAAGGCAGAGTCGTTTATAACATGACGGAAGATACAGCCAAATACATTGCATCGACAATGATGATGGGAGTGCCTGTCACGAAGTTTAATGAGTTGGTGCAAAGTGCCCTTCGCGAAATTTCAAATATGCTTACTGCTCGCGCCGCTACAAACTTTGCTGAAATGGGGCTTGAAGTCGACATAACAACACCGCAACTTATAATCGAGGAAGACCACACAATAAAAATCAGCGAATCAAATTATTTAACAGTTGAGATGGAAGTTGGCTATTACAAAGTTGATATCGCCCTTGCTGTTGACCGCAACCTTTAAAACTTTTTCGGAATAAAAGAAGGAGCTATGAAAAAAGTTCCCGATAGAAAAAGACACCCATTTAGAGATTATGGCTCTTATTGGGTGCCTTTTTTATAACACTCACAGCACTAACGTAAAGCAGAGCAAAGTTCCAATATTTACCTCAGAAATTCGAGCAACGTGACGTTGCATCCCATTGGTACTCTTTTACGTTATTGACGAGAACGAAGTATCCATTGTTCCGCCGCTTTCAAAGCGGCAGAAAGTTGGTTAAAAAGCTTAAATAAGCCCATCGATGACCTTGCGAACAATAGTCTGACTAATTCCAACAGTCTTAGCAATAATGGATGCGCCGTAGCCTTGCGAATGATAACGATAAATTTGCTCGCGGGTCTTATCATCAAGCATAGGTTTTTGAGGCTTAGTCGGTTTAATTTCCTCAACCCATTTGGCAAGGGTCGCACGATTGATATTGAAACGCTCACTTAGTTCGCGGACGGAATGCTCGCCGGTACTGAAAAGCCGAATAACTTCCTGCTTAACGTCATCGCTGATAACTTGGCGCGTGCGAAGTTCAATGCCCGCTTCCTTTAGAATCTCGCGAACGACAAGCCGATTGAGGCTGAAGCGTTCAGCTAAAGCCCGCACCGATAAATTCTCTTCGTCGTGAGCAATGACAATAGCTTCCTTAATCTCATCAAGGACGACAATCGGCTTGCGACCGCGCGGCGCATGTACTTCCAAGTCTTTAAGAATATTGCCGACAGTCGAAGTGCTAAGACCATACTTGGCGGCCAAGGCACTACGTCCGCTAGTCGAGGAATAGGGCTGATACTCGGCGCGAATCTTCGCTCTAAGCTCATCAGTAACTACGGCGCGTTTACCTTTGGGCAGTTGTTCATGCAAATACTTAAGCACGGTAGTTTCAGAAAGGTCGAACTGTTCGGCTAAAGCCCTGATGTTGGCGTCGCGTGACTGCGGAACGTAAGCGGCAATCAACTGTTGCTTAACTTCCTCGCTAAGTCTTTGACGGGGCGGGTGAATGGTGCCGCCTAAATCCTTATAAGTTACACCGTGAACGGCGTCTTTCACGGAATCGCGGCTGACACCAAGCTTTTGAGCCAAAGCCTTAATGCCAAATTCCTCGTGACCAATAATATAATGCTCACGGCAATAAAGCACCTCTTCCGGTGTTAAATGTCTCTTTTGAACCATTATTAATCCTCCATTAAATATTAATTTAGTTACACACGACAAAGTAGCCTTGCAATAATATTCAGACGCTGATAAAATAAACGAAGCCCCTTTGCTGTGTTGTAGCGATAAGCACAGTGTACCACAGGGGCGATAAACTTTTCAAGGGGGCAACGCAAGCTTGAGCAACCGAGATTAATACCTTGAAAGCTTGTCGCTCGCCCGAAAGGCTTTTTTACTTCAATTCGTTGACTTACTTATTCAGTTCGTGCTATATTCCTTGCTAAATTTAATCTGTAGGCGTTATCATGAAAATACTAATCGTAAACCTTATGCAAATCGGCGACCTCATATTGACTACGCCCGTTTTCCACTCTTTGCGCGATAGGCTCCCCGATGCTTTTATCGCCGCCGCTGTCAATAAGTCATTCGCTGAACTCGTTAATCATAATCCCTTTATCAATCAAATCTTCCCTATTGATAAACATTCTTTTAAATTATTCCTTGATAATCTCCGTGCTATCAGGGCTTATCACTTCGACTTAGTCATCAACTTCAATCGTTCCGAACGCGCTTCCGCGCTCGCTGCCTTTTCCGGTGGTAAGTCTATCATTGGCTATTCTAAGCCTGGCTTTTCTCTCCTCTTTAATAAGGTTCTTCCCAATCTTAAGAAATCAATGCACCAAGTCTACTCTCACTTCAAAGTTCTTGACTACGCCGGCTTTAATAACCTCAACATCTTCGGGCTTGAAATCTTTATCCCCGACGACGTGCAACGCGATATCTCTATCTTTTGGGCTCAACACTTCCAACCCTCTGACAGAGTCGTTGCCTTTAATATCGGCGCATCCTGGCCTACTAAACGTTGGCTCCCTGAGTACTTCGCCAAAGTCGCTGAAGAACTCATTGAACGCGGCTTCCATGTTGCCTTCGTAGGCTCAAAGCCCGAACTGCCGCTCGTCAATCTTTGCGTTTCCTACATCAAACCTTCGGAACGTTTGCATATCTTTACTGGGCAATTCTCTCTGCTTCAACTCGCCGCTTTCTTTGATAATTGCTCCCTGCTCGTCACCAATGATTCCGGACCTCTTCATATTGCCGTAGCCAGGAATTTACCTTCCGTCTCTATCTACGGTTCTTCTCCTACTATCGGCTTTTCGCCCTTCGCCGATAATCACTTCCTTATTAAATCCCCTGCGCCTTGTCATCCTTGCTACTCTCACTCTTGTCTTAACAGTCGGGATAGTTCTAATCACTTCACATGCATGAAATCTATTCTGCCCGAAACCGTTTTATCTTTCTCGCTCAAGCTTCTTTCCGAATTCAATCAGCCCGCTAAAAATATTCCACGCACGCCCAATGCTTATGAATGTAAAATCATTGACTTAGCTAAATGAAGTTACACGCTTTAAAAAGGTCTCTTGTCTTAATTCGGCAAGGGGCTTTTTCTATTGTCTTCAAAGTAGAATTGCTGAATCTCTCGCGCAATACGTTCGACGTTATTTGGCAGGAAATGAATATTGTAGCCGACGAAGTAAGGCGATGTTGCGTAACGCGGCATGACCTTAGCAAAAATTTTATCAGCGCGATGATAGAAAAAGATATTATAGCTCGTGCAGCGTTTGTTGAAGTGATTCATTGCATAATGCACGGCGACTTGAATAAAGTCCGCTAACGCCTCCAGATTGCCGCCATGTTCAACGACAATGTTAAGCTCACCAAAGCCCACGCGCGGACAGTTCGACACGTTGAATTCTACGCCGTCACGTTCGGCAATGACAATTCCGCGAAGTTCTGCCTCGTCGAAGAGCAATTCAGATTTTAAGTGCGGGAAGCCGACAAGTTGCATGTGCGGATGCCGAATCGTTCCGCCGCTCATTATTCCGTAATTTTTAAAGAAGAGAACCTCTTCGTATTTGCCCGACGCCAAAAGATTTCTCCAATGCTTAATGCCCATGTGAATCACGCGGCGCATTTTTTCTTTGGAGTAAGCGGGCATATCACTTAAACACTCGCGCCCCTCAATCAAAACAAATTGGTCGGCGTTCTCGATGACGTTGTACTTGTTCTTAAGGAATATAATATCGTCGTCGGTGTCGATGATGTCGGTCAAGTGTTCCACGTCGCAAAAAGGACAAGCGTTATCGGCGTGAACTAAGTTTTCGGGCTTTGTCTTGCCAATGTCCGTATTGAACTTTATGAGGTTTATGTTCATGCCGTCGCCCTCCAAAGGTCAAGTCATCTGTTAGAAATTGCATTCCAGCAGATAATCCGTAGGCTTGCCAAAAATTTTTTCGAGATTGGCTTTGTCTCGTTCCGTGAAATTACGTTCTCTACGTAGCTTTTGAGAGACTGTCGTAATTGATATGCCAAGAATTTCAGCAAGGGCAGAATACGTAAATTTGTGCGCGTCAATCTCGCTGAGAAAATTTGCGTAGGGACTTTTGCCGCGATTTTTTCCGCGATTCCCCGCTCCGATTTTAGCGCGATGTTCTGCTGATTTTAGAATGGCCTTTACGAATGACTGACATTTTTGCTCGCGTCTCGTCGTTGGCTCGTTTACCTGTATTAGCCATTGCAAGCTTTGCCCGATGCTCTGGCGATTTTGGAACGCCTTTTTTCGCTACGGAAAGTTTAGCACGCGCCACTTCAGATAAATGCTTACCTCTTCGCGTTGCCGACATTTTCGTAAGTGTTTCGGGCTTATGATGTTTTCCGTACATGGGATGATTTCCGCCCGACTGCGCTGCCGACATTTTTGCGCGAGTTTCTTTGCTCGGATTCAAAGTGCCTTCGCCGCCGTCTGTCAAATTATAGCCATTAGGTACCTTAGTATTGAGTTCGGCAATCCAAAAAATTTCGCGCTTATTGAGCTGTTCAATCGTCTCGCACTCTTCGATAACTTCGACTAAAAAATTTTCCCGCCCGTATTTGCAAATAGCTTTGTCAACGAGAAATTTCTTGTGACGTGCATGTTCTCCGAAACGTTCTTCGATTGAACGTGTCGTCTTTCCGACGTAACTTCTGCCATTTAGCTTGTTGGTAATTTTGTAAACGACACCGCACATAAAGTTCTTTCCTTTCAGCAATTTTAAAGGATTATGCCATACGGCGGCGAAAAAGGCAATTAAAGCTAACTGACTAAGGTAATTAAGGACAAAGGAAACAATGACAGAAATAAAACCGAGCGAGAAATTTATAAAGGGCACATTTATCCTGACGATAGCGAGTTTCGTCGTTAAAGTCATCGGTGCTCTAAATTGGATTCTTATATCGAGAATCTTGGGCGGCGAAGGCATGGGCATATACATGCTTGCATTTCCCGCGTATTTTTTCGCGTTGACGTTATCGCAAGCGGGCGTACCAGTGGCGGTATCAATCATCACGGCGGAGCGCGTCGCCCTTAAAGACATATTCGGAGCCAAGCGCGTCTTCCATATCTCACTTGTGATGATGTTGTTCACGGGAATATTTTTCTCGGTGCTCACGTACTTTTCCGCGCAATGGCTAATCGATTGGCAATTCATACGAGACCCGCGCGCTTATATGTCAGTTGTGGCGTTGTCGCCGACGATTTTCTTTGTGACGTTCCTGGCATCGTCGCGAGGCTATTTGCAGGGCTGGCAACGCATGACACCGACGGCAGTCAGTCAGATTGTCGAGCAAATCTTCCGCGTGATAGTCATGATTGTCTTAGCGGATTTATTATTGCCAATGGGTTTAGACTACGCGGCGGCGGGTGCAAGCTTAGGTGCTTTGGCGGGCGCAGTCACAGGACTAATCGTCTTGGTATACTTCCACATAAAGTTAAACCGCGAGATTGATGCGACTTACGGCAAAGACTTAAAGCCCTTGCCCGAAACAGAACACGAGCCAACCTTATCAATCATCAAACGAATTTTTAAATTGGCATTGCCGGTCAGCGCGGCTTCAATCATGTTGCCGGTCGTGTCAAACTTGGACTTGATGATTGTTCCTCAGCGTTTGGAGGTAGCAGGCTATTCAGTGCGGCAAGCAACGGAGCTGTTCGGATACTTAACGGGAATGGCGGTGCCGTTGGTGAACTTGGCGACGATTTTAACGGCGTCATTAGCGGTGTCAATCGTGCCGGCAATTTCGGAGGCGCGAGCACTCAAGGACACGGCAAGAATCTTCCGACAGACGGCAGCTGCAGTGAGAATTTCAAACTTCGTCTGCTTCCCCGCGTTCGTTATAGTCTTCTTCCTAGCCACGCCGATAGCCAGCTTGATTTACAACGCGCCGGGCGCAGGACCTGCCGTAATGATTTCGGCGGTGTCGATAATCCTGCTGGGACTTCATCAAGTGTCGACGGGCGTCTTGCAAGGCTTAGGGCATACGACAATCCCGATGATTAATATGGTCTTAGCGGCGGCGGCTAAGGTCGTCTTGAACTGGACGTTGACGGCGATGCCCGAATTGGGAATTATGGGCGCGGCTTGGGCTACGGCGGCTGATATGGGCGTTGCGGCGTTCATAAACCTTTACTTCATCTATAAATATATCGGTTACAAAATGGAACTGGGTCAACTCGTTAAGACGGTCTGCGCGGCTTCGGCAATGGCTCTTGTAGTTAAATTCTTCTACGAGCTTACGGCGGCGCAATGGCATATGGAAATCTTCTCGACGTTCGGAGCAATCGGTTTAGGTTGTGTCGTCTACGTTGCGACGTTGGCGATGATTGGCGGCTTGCTTGAAGAGGATATGGCGCGTATACCGATGATAGGCAAGTTCGGCATTAAAATCTTCCGCAAGCTCGGTATCTTTAAGTCATGAAAAAAATTTTACTTGTTTATAATCCCGTGTCGGGTCACGCCGCATTCAAGAATCGTCTGGACGCCGTTATTGATAGCTTTCAACGGCGCGGCGTTTTTTTGTCTGTCTATCGGACTTGCGCGGACGATAACTCTGCCTTCGTCGAATATGTTAAGGCGGCGGGAGTGGAAGGCGTCATTGCGGCGGGCGGCGATGGAACTTTGCACGCGGTGATTAATTGGCTGAAGAAGAATTCTATTGAATTGCCCGTTGGCGTGATTGGCTCTGGTACAAGCAATGACTTCGCGGCGCACTTGCAACTTGACGACGAAAAACTTTTTGACGCTGTGGCTAATGACAGGACGCGCCCCATTGATTTAGGTCTGGTCAATGACGCGGAGTATTTTATCAACGTGGCGAGCGCGGGCGTCTTCACGTCGATAGCTCACGAGGTCGACGCACGCTTGAAAAATTTTTTAGGCAAGAGTGCTTACTATCTGCGCGGACTCGGTGAGTTAAAGAATCTTAAAACGCTACAGCTAAACATCATCGCCGACGAGCAAAAGTTTTCGGTCGAGGTGTTTTTATTTTTAGTGTTGAACTCTCCGTCCGTTGCGGGCTTTAAAAAGCTTTCGGACGCCGCGCAGATTGACGACGGCAAGCTTGACTTCCTTGCGCTTAAGAAATGTTCGGTCAGCAATCTTGCGACGTTAGCGAAAAAAATTTTGGCGGGCGACAGCGTCGAGGGCAACGAGAATATTTTTTCCTTGCAAGCCAAAACGTTCGAGATAAGTTCTTCCGCTAAGTTGACGAGCGACCTTGACGGCGAGGCGGGTTCACTTTTGCCGCTGAGGATTAAAACGCTCAAGCACGCATTGAATTTTTTCTGTTGACGTGATAACATGCGCGTTGATTAAAAGGAGGTTGTTAAATGCTTTATCGTAAGGTTGATACCAATTTGAACTTCGCAAGCCGCGAGAAGGAAGTCGAAACTTTTTGGGCTGAAAATAATATCGCGCAGAAGGCAATCGATAATCGCGAAGGTTGCGAGCTTTATACTTTTTACGACGGACCACCGACGGCTAATGGTCAGCCGCATATCGGGCACGTCTTGACCCGCGTCATCAAAGATTTATTCCCGCGCTATCACTCAATGAAGGGTCAAAAAGTTTTGCGCAAAGCCGGCTGGGATACTCATGGCTTGCCAGTCGAGTTGGAAGTTGAAAAGCTTATCGGCATAAACGGCAAGGAACAAATCGAGGCTTACGGCATGGAGCCTTTCATCAAGAAGTGCCGCGAGTCGGTTTGGAAATATAAGACGATGTGGGAAGAGTTCAGCGGCGTTGTCGGCTTTTGGGCGGACATGGACAATCCCTATATCACTTACGAGAATGATTATATCGAGTCGGAGTGGTGGGCACTCAAGCAGATTTGGGATAAGGGCTTGCTTTATAAAGGGCACAAGGTCGTTCCCTACTGCCCACGCTGTGGAACGCCGCTTTCAAGTCACGAAGTCGCGTTGGGTTATAAAGACGTTAAGGAGCGTTCAGCGGTCGTCAAGTTCAAAGTTGCAAACGAAGACGCTTACTTCCTTGCGTGGACGACTACGCCTTGGACGTTGCCTTCTAACCTGTGCTTATGCGTCAATCCCAAAGTCGATTACGTTAAGATTCAAGTCGGCGACACGGTTTATATTTTGGCGGCGGCTCTAGTCGATAAAGTCTTCGAGGGCGTAGAGGGCGAGCGCAAAGTCTTAGCGACGTACAAGGGCGCGGAGCTGGAATATAAAGCTTATGAGCCGCTGTACCCGTTCGCCGATGAGATTGTTAAACGTTCGGGCAAGCGGGCGCATTACGTCACCTGCGATGATTACGTTACGACCGAAGACGGCACAGGCATTGTCCACTGTGCGCCGGCGTTCGGCGAAGACGATAACCGCGTTTGTCGCAAGTATGATATACCGTTTGTGCAGTTCGTAGACGGCAAAGGCAACATGACGGCTGAAACGTATTGGGCGGGAACTTTTGTTAAGGACGCCGACCCGCTGATTCTCAAGGACTTAAAGCAGTCGGGCAAGCTGTTCAAAGCTCCGCCGTTCGAGCACAGCTACCCGCATTGCTGGCGTTGCGATACTCCGCTGATTTACTACGCCCGCGAGTCGTGGTTCATAAAGATGACGGCGGTTAAGGACGACTTGCTTAAGAACAATGAGAAGGTCAACTGGATTCCGCCTACGATTGGCAAGGGGCGTTTCGGCGATTGGTTAGAACACGTTCAGGACTGGGGCATAAGTCGCAACCGCTATTGGGGCACGCCGCTAAATATCTGGGAGTGCGAATGCGGTCATCAACATTCAATCGGCTCAATCGCGGAACTTAAGCAGCTGTCGACGAATTGCCCCGACGATATTGAGTTGCACCGCCCGTATATCGACAAGGTAACTTTCCCGTGTCCGAAGTGCGGCGGCGAAATGCACCGCGTCCCGGAAGTCATTGACTGCTGGTTTGATTCGGGCGCGATGCCCTTTGCGCAGTGGCATTATCCGTTTGAGAACAAAGAGATTTTTGAATCACACTTCCCCGCCGACTTCATAAGCGAGGCAGTAGACCAGACGCGCGGTTGGTTCTATTCGCTCATGGCAATTTCGACGCTGATATTCGACGACACCGCGTTTAAGAACTGTATCGTGCTCGGCTTGGTTTTGGATAAAGACGGGCAGAAAATGTCGAAGTCCAAAGGCAACGCCGTCGCGCCAATGGAAACCTTAGCTAAGCACGGCGCGGACGCAATCCGCTGGTACTTCTATGAAAATTCCGCGCCCTGGTTGCCGAATCGTTTTCATGACGGCGCAGTCACGGAAGGTCAGCGGAAGTTCTTAGGCACGCTGTGGAATACTTATGCGTTCTTCGTGCTCTACGCCAACATTGACGACTTCGACGCAACGAAATATCAGCTTGACTACGATAAACTTTCCGTCATGGATAAATGGCTCCTTTCGCGGCTCAATACAATGGTTAAGACGGTCGACGACGCCTTGACGAATTATAAAGTGCCGGAATCTGCGCGGGCGTTGCAAGACTTTGTTGACGAGCTGTCTAACTGGTACGTTCGCAGAAGTCGTGCGCGTTTCTGGGCTAAGGGCATGGAGCAGGATAAAATCAACGCTTACATGACGCTTTATACCGCGATTGTGACTGTGGCTAAGGCGGCGGCTCCGATGGTTCCGTTCATCACGGAAAATATTTATCGCAATCTCGTCTGCTCAATCGACAAGACTGCGCCCGAAAGCGTGCACCTGTGCGACTATCCGCAAGCCGACGAAAAATTTATTGACGCCGAACTCGAACGCAATATGGACGCGGTTTTAAAAATCGTCGTGCTTGGTCGTGCGGCTCGCAATGCGGCTAATATCAAGAATCGTCAGCCCGTCGCGAATATGTTCATCAATGCCGCGCAGGTTCTGCCGGAATTCTTCGTTGAGATTGTCGAAGATGAACTTAACGTCAAGCACGTCGAATTCCGCGCCGATATGAGCGAGTTTATCAGATACAACATCAAGCCGAATTTCCGTATACTCGGCAAGAAGGTTGGCAAACGCATGGGCGAAGTTCAAAAGTCATTAGCTAAGCTCGACGGAGCCGCCGCGAAGGCTGAACTCGATAAGACCGGCGAACTTAAACTCGGCGACCTGAATTTGACGGCGGAAGATATTGAAATCACAATCACGCAAAGCGAATGCTTTAACTGTCAGAGTGAAGGCGACGTTTCCATTGCGCTTGATACGACGATGACGCCCGCGCTGATTGAAGAAGGTTTCGTCCGCGAAATTATCAGCAAGGTTCAAGTCATGCGCCGCGAAAGTGACTTTGAAGTCACGGACAGAATAAAAATTTTCGCGTCGGGCAATGACAAGCTCGCCGACATTATCAAACGCAACGCGCAAGAGATTCAAACCGTCACGCTCGCTGATGAGATTATCTTCACACCTAACGACGCCGCTAAAGTTTGGGACATTAACGGAGAAAAAATTTCCCTCAACGTAGAAAGGATTTAAAGAAAATTTCATGCAGAGTGGATTAAGTTTCGTGCCAAAGATTTTGCTTTGCGGCGATGAATCGGAATTCTTATCGCGAATCGGCGAACGTCCGTTTAAAATCGTTGGGCATGCAAAAATTGCTGGCGACGGCTTTGACTTCGTACACGACAATAAAATTCTTTTCAACGATGAACTTCAAGACTTGCCCGCATTAGTCAAGTTCCTTAAGAGCGGCGCGGTAGATTATTTCCTTTTTCTTAACCAACGAGACTTGGCAACCTTCCGTAACAACGCTTACAAGCGCGGCTTTCTGTCGTCGCAGACCGTCACGCTTGACCAGATTAAATCTTCGCCAACGGAATTTTTCTACGACACGACCGCCGACTTGTCTCTTTTGCCTTTCTTGAAGAAATCTTCCGTTAAAACGTTGCTCGACGTTGACGGCTACTTTGCTCGCGGCAGAATCTTCACCAAGCTTACCAACGACTTCACGGAGATTGACGCCGTATCAGATGAGCCGTTGACGCCGATAATGGAAAATATTTATACGCACGTCTATAAAAATCTTGCTGAAGTCGGCTTCAAACACTACGACGCCGCGTTGATTATCGAACGCAAGCCTATTGACTTCGACAGTGCTTATATCCTCTTGGAAAATTTTACGGACGAGATTATAACCTTTGCGCGTCTAGGTTCCGGGCTTGAGAAACATATTCGCGGCAACTTAAAAAGATTCGCGCAGGTTCGCGCCCTCAATGGCGGCGCGGTTAATTGGTACTTTATCAAGCGACTCAAGCCGCCCGAAGACTTTTGCAATTACGTCGTCACTTACAAGAACATAAAGCTTGCCACTCCGCCCGAAGGTTACAAGATTATTCAAAGCGGACGCGCCGTCAATGGCGACTTTGGCTATCTCGGCGACGACACCGGCGACAATATCAGCCGCCTTAATCTTTACCTTAACGAAATCACCGCGCTTTATTGGATGTGGAAGAACACCACGCACACGACGCTTGGGCTTTGTCATTACCGCAGATTCTTTACCGCGTCGAACGACACGAGCTACGCTTACGAAAAGATTTTGTCTCGCGAAGACGCGCTCAAGATTTTGGAACGCTACGACATAATTGTTTCTGAAGTTTATTACGGCGGCTTGACTCAGCGCGAATGGATTGTCAACGACTGCGGTAAAGCTCTAACGAACTTGGGCGAGACGATTATAAGAAAGCACCTCATGCAGGCTCAGCCTGATTATCTCGACTCGTTCGACTTCGTGATGAACTCGTCGACGCTTTATAAGTGCAATCTGTTCATTACGCGCAGAAATATTCTTGACGGCTATTGCCGTTGGTTGTTCTCGTTCATAATCGACGCGACGGAAGAAGTTTTGCGCACGATAAACCTTGCCAACCTTCCATTCACGCCGCGAAGGTTGCTTGGTTTCTTTGCGGAGAGAATGTTGACGGTTTGGCTTAGGAAAAATCGACTACGAATTAAAGAGCTACCAATCATGTTTATAGAAGGTCTTTAAATGACAAAAGAAACTTTCGACGTGACGGGCATGAGTTGTTCGGCGTGTTCGGCGCGAGTAGAAAAAGCAGTCGGCAAACTTGTCGGCGCGGATAATGTCAGCGTCAATCTTCTTACTAACTCAATGCAAGTCAACTTCGACGAGGCAAAAATTTCAGTCGCGGCAATCGTTGAAGCTGTCATCAATGCGGGCTATGGAGCGTCGCCGAAGAAATCCGCCGCGCAAGTTAAAACGTCCACGCCCGAACGCACAATCGATAAAGAAATATCCGATATGCGGACGCGGCTCACGTGGTCGATAATTTTTTTGCTCCCGACGGTTTATATTGCAATGCATAACATGTTGCCGCTACCCGTGCCGCCAATCGTCGCGGAACTCTTCGACGGGCGGGCTAATGCCGTGACGTTCGCCTTTGCTCAATTCCTTTTAATCCTGCCGATTATGTATCTCAACCGCAAGTATTACATCAACGGCTTCAAGACATTGGCGGCGGGCGCACCGAACATGGATAGCTTAGTCGGGCTAGGCTCAATGGCGGCGGCGGCGTTCGGAGCGTTCGCGCTGTTCAGAAT
>CAMNLS010000010.1 GCA_946543495.1 uncultured Selenomonadales bacterium
ATGCCGCTGGTGACGGAAACAATCTTCGCGGACATAATCCCAATCCTAGACCGACAAGGCTTGGCAACCGTCACGCAAGTCATCATGGTCACGAGCTTTACGACGGCATCGCTTAGCATCGTGCGGACAATAGCGGTTATGAGAATCACGACGCGAATGAACATGGCAACTGAGGCGGCTCTTTGGGGACGACTACTCACCTTGCCGACGAAATTTTTTAGGCAGTTCACGTCGGGCGAATTGGCAAGCCGCATGGGTGGTATCAACGTCATCAAGGGGCTTGTAAGCGCGGACTTTATAGGCGGGCTATTCGGGTTCGTGTTCAGCTTTTGGAGTATCTTTTTAATGTGCTACTACAGCCTCAAGCTTACGGCGGCGGCGGTAGCAGTCTGGTTTGTCTATGCAATCATAACCGCATTTATTTATCGGCGCG
The DNA here is from genome assembly GCA_946543495.1 of uncultured Selenomonadales bacterium. Lineage (GTDB taxonomy): Bacteria > Bacillota > Negativicutes > Selenomonadales > Selenomonadaceae > Quinella. The sequence goes on from CAMNLS010000010.1 coordinate 434, forward strand.
TCATTGGCTTTCAACGCAATTTAATCGCCGCGAACAACAAAGAGGCTGGCATTGTCCAACAGATATTCAAAGGGCTTGCGAAGTTCCGAGAGCACGGCGCGGAGAATCAAGCCTTCTGGTTGTGGAGTGGTGTCTTCGGCGAAACGTGGAAGTGGAACTTAAAGCTACGCTGGCAGAGCAACTACAACATGATTATCGGTAGCGTTCAACCGTTTATCTTGACGATGTGTCTTTATTATATCGCGGTCTACGGCATGAACGAGGTCGGCGCGAACGGTCAGACGATTCAAGGCATAACCTACGCGCAGTTCATTGCGTTTCAAGGCGCGTTCTCAAGTTTCAATGCCACGCTTAACGGAATCATTCCGCTTATCGGTCAATACTTCGCGATTCAGCCGCACATTGAAAACCTCCGCCCAATACTTAAAGAAGTTCCGGAGAGTGTCGGCGACAAGGCGGATTCAGGTATCCTAAGCGGCGCGATTGAACTTAGCAACGTCACCTTCGGCTATACAGAAGGGCGAGACGTTTTGCACGACGTGAGCTTTAAAATCTCCGCGGGCGAGAACGTCGCGATTGTCGGGCGCAGTGGTTGCGGCAAGTCGACGCTGGTTAGATTGCTCTTGGGATTCGAGACGCCGCGCAAAGGTTCTATTTACTTCGACGGACAAGACTTAGCCGATTTGAACTTGCCGAGTGTACGAACTCAAATGGGCGTCGTGCTCCAAAATGGTCAGCTCATGCAGGGCGACATCTTCACGAACATAATCGGCACTAACGCCTTAACGCAAGAGGACGCCTGGCACGCGGCGGAGCAGGCGGGCATTGCTCCCGATATTGCGATGATGCCAATGGGTATGCAGACTGTTATCAGCGAAGGTTCAACAAACATTAGCGGCGGGCAACGTCAGAGGATTTTAATCGCCCGCGCACTTGTCACTAAGCCGGCAATACTTATCTTTGACGAGGCAACCTCAGCCCTTGATAATCGCACGCAAGCAATCGTTACGAAGAGTTTGGACAGCCTAAACGCCACGCGTATTATCGTTGCTCACCGACTGTCGACGATTAGGAATTGCGATAGGATATTAGTCATGGACGCGGGGCGCATTGTCGAGAGCGGCGGCTTTGATGAACTCGTTGCACGCGGCGGAATCTTTGCTAACTTGGTTAAGCGGCAATCAGTTTAAGGAGGATTTACCATGAAAAAATTTTTAGCAACAGTTGCGGCGGCGATTCTCCTTTCCACGAACACAACTTACGCCGCCGAAGGTATGACCTTGACGATTGACGAGGCGATAACTCTTGCACTGAAGAATAATCGACTAATCGAACAGTCAGCGGACGACAGAGAGGCGGCGCGTTGGAATTTATCAGCTATTCGACGCAGTGCAGGTCCGACGCTAAGTTGGTCGTCATCACTCAATCACATTGGCGGCAGATATTATCGCAATGCTCGCGCCCGACATGACGAATATAATTTTGCCAAAGGTCTTGGCTACGATATAAACATGAGCCTTTATCCCTCCTATGACAACGAGAACTTGAACTCATTAAGCTTATCAATGCCCTTGTACACGGGCGGGCGTCTTGAAAATCAGCGGGAGGCGGCTCGCTACAGCTTGAACGCGGCGGACTTGACGTTGGAGAATTCTCGACAGCAAGTTAAGTATCAAGCGGCGGCGGCTTATTATCAAGTTCTTCAGCGAGCGTCGTTAGTCGACGTGCAAAAGCAAGCTGTTCAACTCTTGCAGGAACACTTGCGCACAGTTTCGATTCAATACGAGGTCGGCACCGTCGCTAAAAGTGATGTCCTTGCCACGAATGTTCAGCTTGCCAACAGCCAACAGAGCTTGAACACCGCGCAGGGCAATTACCTAACCGCCGTTGCTCAACTCAATAACGTTCTCGGTTTGCCCATCGATACGGAGGTTGCCACGAGCGAGAATCTAAACTTCGTCCATTACAACTTGACTGAAACTGATTGCTTGGAATATGCGTTAGCTCATCGCCCCGACGGTATTGCCGCAACTTATGCAGTTAAGCAAGCTAAGTCCCAAACTTCTGCCGCAAAGAGTGGTTATCGTCCGAACGTCAACGCAGTCATTCAAGGGAGCATGTCGGGCGAAGGTTTTGCGCAGGCTAATCATGACCCTGAACGCTGGGCAGTCGGCTTGCAAATGAGTTGGAATATCTTTGATAACGGCGTCACTTCCGCGCAGGTTAAACAGTATAAAGCCGGCGAACACAAAGCCGAATCCATCGCCCTTCAACAGATTGAAACGATTCAGCTTGAAGTTCACAGCGCGTATATCGCCCTTAAGACGGCGGAAAAAAATATTGAGACGACTGCCGCCGCCGTCGCCAAAGCCGAAGAAGAATTTGCCATCGCGCAGATTCGTTACATTGAAGGCGTCGACACGAACTTAACCGTCATGAACGCGCAAGAAAAAGTTGTCGAGACGCGCAACAATTATTACACTGCTCTTTTCAACTACAACACGAGCCGCGCCCAACTTGAAAAGGCAATGGGCGTTCCCGTAGAGATTGATGCGTTGCTTTACACTCAAGCAGAGCAAGCAGGCAAATCCTCGCCGAAGTCATTGGAGGCGGCGACTGTTAAAAATAATTACGACGACGCCCCGAAGGAATCAGCGGAGCCATTCGACAAATAAAAAACCGTCAAAGCTGACGGCTATAGCTTGTAAACAAATTCCACTTCAGAGTGGGCTTTTTCTTTAATTCATTGGCGCACGGGCTTAAGGCGTTTCATGTGATAAACATACGCCGCGATTAAAAATACCATCGTGAGGAACCAGCTAATCGGATAGACCGCCATCAACGTCGCGTAGGTTGGAATCTTCGCAAACGCCGTGAAGACCCAGACAACTCGCACGCCGCACACGCAGATTAAAGTTATAATCGCGGGTGTTAAAGATATGCCGTAGCCGCGCAGAGCACCTGATAAGCCTTCCATTAAGACATTGACCAATTCGGGCAAGACGATATACCAAAGACGAATCACGCCAAGCCGTATGACTTCCGGGTCGCTGTTGAAGAGGCTCAAAACCTCCTCCGCGAAGAACAATATAAAGCAACAAAGCGTTTGCATAAAAATTGCGCTCAAGCCCATTGAAACCCACGTAGCCCGCTTGCAACGCGATAAGTTGCCCGCGCCGTAGTTTTGCCCGACGAAAGTCGTTGCCGCCTGTCCAAAACCGTTGACGACGCAGAAGACGTTAATTTCAATCGTGAACGCCGCCGCACTTGCCGCCATTGCATCCGCGCCCAAAGAATTTATCGCCGCTTGAATTAAGAGGTTCGACAACGAAAAGACCATGCCTTGAATCCCCGCCGGCAATCCGATTCGCACAATCTCGAAGAGTTCTTCCTTGTCGATGTGCATTGCGTTTAGGTTGATTTTGATGACGCCTTCGGACTTCAGTAAGGCACGGAATAAAATTATCGCGCTAACGATGTTGGCAATGACAGTCGCCGCCGCCACGCCCGCAATCCCCCAATCGAATTGCAAGACGAACAACAGGTTAAGCACGATATTAACGCCGCTTGCCGTTGCCAATGCGATTAACGGTGTGCGCGTGTCGCCCTTGCTACGGAAAATCGCCGCCTCGAAGTTGTAAAGACTTATCGCGGGCAAGCCGAGTAAAAAAATCCGCAAGTAGACTTCCGCCATGTCGACGACGCTTTCCGGCACTTCAAGGAGATAAAATATCGGGGCAACTAACAATTCCGCGATGATTCCGAAACAAATTCCCGCGCCTATAGCTAAAAGAAAAGCCGTGTTCACTGCCGAGTGAGCACGGTCAATCTTTTGTGCGCCGATGTTCTGGGCAATAACGACATTCGCGCCGAGACTCAAGCCCATCATCAAGCTAACAATCAGCCCGACCATTGAAGTATTATTGCCGACCGCCGCCATTGCATTCTTGCCGACGAATTGCCCTAAAGTAAAAACGTCCGCCGCGTTCAAGAGCTGTTGCATGACGCCCGTCAACGCCAGCGGTAACGCAAATAAAATAATTTTGTCCCACAGCGAACCATGGAGCATATCAATATCCCGTGTGTTGAATTTCATCTTATAGAGACATCTCCCGCGTAAACAGCCTGCTGACCTTGAGCAGTCTCGACGATTAATGCGCCGTCTTGATTCAAATCGATTGCCTTGCCCGTGAAACTTTTGCCGCCGTTGCCAGCCGAGATGACACGAATATTTTTGCCAAGCGTAATGTTATAATCCTTCCACAGCTTGAAGATTTCATCGAAGCCCGATTCGTTGACCATGCTATAAAGTTTATCAAACTCCGTAAGCACTGCACGGAAGAATTGCACACGCGATAAGGGCGCATCGTTCATTTCGGACAGCGACGCCGCAATAGGTCTAATCTCTTCGGGGAACTCATCGCGGCTTATGTTCACGTTAATTCCTATTCCTATGACGACGTAATTAATTCTTCCGAGTTCGCAAGTCATTTCAGTCAAAATCCCGACGAGCTTGCGTCCGTCATACATTATGTCATTCGGCCATTTGATTTCGGCTTTGAGGTTGAAACGTTTCATCGCCTCGGCAACCGCCACCGCCGCCATTAAAGTACATTTGGAGGCGTCATGCGGTAAAAAGTTCGGACGCAGTATAATTGAAAACCAAATACCTTTTCCACGCGGCGAATAGAAATTCCTTTCAAGACGACCTTTGCCGCCTTTCTGTTCCTCTGCCACGACGATAGCACCGTCCGCCGCTCCGTGATAAGCTAGAGCCTTTGCAAGACTATTCGTCGAATCAACAATGGGCTTGTAATGCATTTCCTTGCCGATAACTTTTGTATCCAGTTCGATTTGAATTTCACTCGGCAAAAGGAGGTCGGGCGCGTCCTTGAGCTTGTAGCCGCAACGTTCACTGCTTATAATCTGATAGCCACACTCCCTAAGCTTTTGAATATGCTTCCAGACAGCAGTGCGAGATACTCCAAGCTTGCCGGCGATGCTCTCGCCCGAAATGAAATTACCGCCCGCATTCTTTAACATCTCAATTATCGTCATTCGCATATTCAATCACCTCGCATAAAAGTTTAGCATACATCGCCTAACATTTCAAATCAGACTTTTACGGCTTGCGTTTAAATGCGGCAACTTTTATAATGACAAAAACTTTTTAGGAGGAATCATCTTGAAGAAGGAAATTAATCCGTTCGACTACGCGGGCAACATTCTCAAGGCTCTGCCCAAAGGAATTCTCTTGACGAGTGAGGCGGAAGACTGCGTTAATGCAATGACAATCGGCTGGGGCACGCTCGGAATTGAGTGGGGCGTCCCGATTTTTACTGCTTATGTGCGCACGGGCAGATTCACGCATGAACTTATCGAACGCACAGGCGAATTTACAATCTGCGTTCCCTACGGCGATAAATTTTCCAAGGAGGCGGCTAAGACGATTGGGCTTTGCGGCAGTAAGTCGGGGCGCGACGTTGATAAACTTGCTAAGGCGGGCGTTCATCTCGTCGAGGCTGATATTATTCGTCCGCCCGCGATTAAAGAACTTCCATTAACTTTGGAATGCCGCGTTGTGTTCAGTCAGTTGCAGACGATTAAAGACATCAGCAGCAGGTTTAAAAAGTTTTATCCCGAAGGCGTCGACTCAAGCCACGTTGGTTCAAATGAAGACCCGCACGTCGCTTATTACGGCGAAATCCTCAAAGCTTACATCATTGAAGATTAAAACGCTACGGCAACGAAAACCCCGCTGAACATTTCGGCGGGCGTTCTTTGTTTGATTGTCTGCGCGAACGTTAAAGGGAGCGTTGCAAGCTCTGGTTAGTTTACAATCGAGGGCGGCGGCGTTATAATTGCAACTAAAGGAGGCTGATAAAATTGGTTCAAGAAAATAGGGTCGTAGTCACGGGGCTTGGAGCAGTCACGCCGATTGGCATTGGCAAGGAAAATTTTTGGAATGCGCTCAAGGCGGGCACTAATGGTATCGGGCGAATCACTCACTTTGACGCGGCGGGCTACACTTGCCAAATCGCCGGCGAGGTTCAAGACTTCGACCCCGCGCAGTTCATTGACAAGAAAGAACTTAAACGCATGGATCGTTACACGCAATTTGCCTTAGCGGCGGCGAAGTTGGCGATTGATGACGCAAAGCTTAAAGACATTAACAGCGAACGCACAGGCGTTTTCGTCGGCGCGGGTATCGGCGGCATGGACACCTTGCATAATCAATACGAAAAACTTTTCAGCAAGGGCGCGTCGAGAATCAGTCCGTTCTTTATTCCGATGATGATTGCCAACATGGCGGCGGGCAACATTGCCATTACGTTTAAGCTTCAAGGACCGTGCGAATGTATCGTGACGGCTTGCGCGTCGGGCACGAATTCAATCGGCGACGCTTATCGCGTGATTCAACGCGGCGATGCTGATGTCATGCTTGCGGGCGGTGCTGAGGCGGCTATTTCCCCTGCGGGCGTGTCGGGCTTTGCGTCGATGAAGGCTCTTTGCACAGACCATAACGACGACCCCGCGCACGCGTCGAGACCGTTTGATAAGAATCGTAGCGGCTTTGTCATGGGCGAAGGTGCAGGGCTTATCGTCTTGGAGAAGTTGGAGCACGCCAAAGCACGCGGCGCACACATTTACGCGGACCTTGTCGGCTACGGCAGGAACGACGACGCCTATCACATTACGACGCCCGCGCCCGGCGGAATCACTCAAGCTAAGTGCATGAGCCTTGCCCTTGACGACGCAGGACTCAAGCCGGAGGATATTGACTACATTAACGCGCACGGAACGTCAACGCACTTCAACGACCAGGGCGAGACCGAAGCTATTAAAAATGTTTTCGGCGAACACGCTTACAAGCTGGCAGTTTCTTCGACGAAATCAATGACAGGGCACATGCTCGGCGCGGCAGGTGGCGTTGAAGCAGTCGCGACAGTCTTATCAATAGAAAATGATATCGTTCACCCGACGATTAACTACGAGACGCCTGACGAAGGCTTGGATTTGAATTACGTTCCGAACGTGGCGCAAGCTTGCACAGTCAACGCGGCAATGTCTAATTCGTTCGGCTTTGGCGGGCACAATGCTTGCCTTATCTTTAAAAAGTTCGTCGATTAAAATTCCGCAAACCAAAAGCCCCGCTCAATTTCGAGTGGGGCTTTTTTATTTGTTACTTTGGTTATCGTTTACGCTTGAGCTTGCGCCTCTTTATCGACGACAGTCAATTCACGATAACGCGCCATACCGGTTCCGGCAGGGATAAGCTTGCCGATGATGACGTTTTCTTTCAAGCCGATGAGCGGGTCAATCTTGCCTTTAATTGCCGCGTCGGTCAAAACTCTGGTTGTCTCTTGGAAGCTCGCCGCACTAAGGAAAGAATCCGTCGCCAACGAAGCCTTAGTTATTCCGAGCAGAATCGGTTTAGCAACAGCCGGAGCGTTATCCTCTTCGATAGCTTTGGTGTTAGCCGCCTCAAAGACATTTATATCAACGAACTCGCCCGGCAAGAATTCCGTCGAGCCGCTGTCTTCGATGCGGACTTTATGCAACATCTGTCTTACCATTACTTCGATATGTTTGTCGTTGATCTCGACGCCCTGTGACTTGTAAACCTTCTGGACTTCTTTAACTAGATAGCGATATGTTTCTTTTAAGCCGCAGATCCGTAGAATGTCGTGCGGATTTTTCGCGCCCTCCGTGATGTTGTCGCCAGGCTCTACCGTTTGTCCCGCTTTGACTTTCGGCATTATTCCATACGGGATCACATATTCCCGCACTTGCTGATTCTTTTCGTCATACGGCGTTATCGTTACTTGCAATAAGTCGTTCTTTTCCGCTTTTCCTATGCTTACTACTCCTCCGACTTCTGCTATTATCGCACAATTCTTCGGCTTGCGCGCTTCAAATAACTCCTCGACACGCGGCAAACCTTGCGTTATGTCGCCGCCTGCTACGCCCCCTGTGTGGAACGTTCTCATCGTTAGCTGCGTGCCTGGCTCGCCTATACTCTGAGCCGCGATGATTCCTACCGCTTCGCCTATCTCTACACTCGTCGCATGCGCTAAGTCCACTCCGTAACAAGCCTTGCATACGCCCTTTTCAGCTTTGCACGTCAGCACACTTCTTATATATACTTCAGAGCGGATTTTCGCTATTTTGTTAGCAAGGTCTGCATCAATCAATTCATTTATTCCCGCTACTTTATTGCCTTGCTCATCGAAAATATCTTCAGCTAAGGTGCGCCCTGTGATTCGCTCGGCTAAACTCTCAATCTGTGCGCCGCCTTCGATTATGGCCTCAACTTTTATTCCGCGTATCTTGTTGTTTCGAATGCGCATTTCAGGAACTTCGCTCTCAAGGATTTCTTCCAACTGTGAGGGAGTAAGATTATTAGATTGTAAGATAGAAAGATTTTCATCTTTTAATCTTTTCATCTTTTCATCTTCTAATCTAGTAACTAGCTCTTTTCCAACGTATTCAGAGATAAATTCGCGCTTTAAATTAGCGCGCTCGACAGGGTCTTGAGTGCCAAGCGTGATAACTTCCACATGATTGCCACATTGTAAAGGCAAGGAGCGTACATTATTTTCAGCAATTTTATCCATCGCCGCTTCATCTAATACGCTATCCTTTTGCATAATAATTTTCCCTTTAATGATTAAATCCTCGGCTAAGGTTCTGCCTAAAAGTTTATCGTTTAAAATCTCAAGAGCGTCGAGAGGGTCTTCAACTAAAGAGGCGCGAAGTTTTAATAAGTTTACAGTAGAAATGTCGCAATCGTCTTGGCGAACGATAACATCTTGAGCCACGTCAACGAGGCGACGAGTTAAATAACCACTGTCGGCAGTGCGCAAAGCAGTATCGGCTAAGCCCTTGCGTGCGCCGTGACTGGAAATGAAGTAGTCGGAAACGCTTAAGCCTTCGCGGAAGTTGGCAGTTATAGGAAGGTCGATGATCTTGCCGGAGGGGTCAGCCATCAAACCGCGCATACCAGCCAACTGCCTAAGCTGCTGGGTATTGCCGCGCGCGCCCGAATCGCTCATCATGTAGATAGGGTTGAACTCATCCATGTTCTTTAACATCGCTTCCGCGACGCGCTCGGTGGCGGCTTTCCACAGGTCGATTACTTTGAAATAACGTTCCTTATCAGTTAAAATACCTCGATTGAAATAGGACTCAACGCGCTTGACTTGAGCGGCAGTTTCAGCCAGGATTTGAGGCTTTTGCGGCGGAACAATGCAATCGCTTATTGAAACAGTCATACCGGCGATACAAGCGTAGTGATAACCCAAACGCTTAACTTCGTCAATTACCTCAGCAGTTTGAGTTGCGCCCAACTTATTGAAACAGCGAGCTACAAGCTTACCGAGCTCTTTTTTGTTCATTACAGTTCCCAGAGACCAGCCGTCATCGGTTTGGGTGAAGTAGCGAAGCTCTAAGGGTAATTTTTCGTTAAACAATAACCTTCCGACGGTAGTAGTGACAATCAGGGAATCGGCTTCGATAAAGGCAGGTAATTGGTCTCGCTTAAGCCTTACCTTGATTTCGGCTTGCAGGTGCAGTTGCTTAGATTCATACGCCAACAACGCTTCTTCCAAGCCTGTGAAGAACTTACCGGAGCCTTGAGCGTCTTTGCGAACCTTGGTTAAGTAATAAGTGCCCAGAACCATATCTTGCGTAGGAACTATGATAGGCTTGCCGTCTTTGGGGGCTAGGATATGATTGGCAGCCAACATCAATACGCGGGCTTCGGACTGCGCCTCTGCACTAAGGGGCAGATGAATTGCCATTTGGTCTCCGTCGAAGTCGGCATTATAAGCAGTACAAGCCAAGGGGTGCAGTTTAAGTGCGCGACCTTCGGTAAGGACGGGTTCAAAGGCTTGAATGCCGAGTCGATGAAGAGTGGGGGCGCGGTTTAATAAGACGGGGTGTTCTTTGATGACCTCTTCCAAGACAGCCCAGACCTCTGGGGTGGCACGTTCTACTTTTTTCTTGGCTGCCTTTATCGTTAATCCGTTATCTGAGGAAAGTTTTTTCATCACGAACGGCTTAAAGAGTTCGAGAGCCATTTCTTTAGGGAGTCCGCATTGATGAAGTTTGAGTTCGGGGCCCACGACGATAACGGAGCGTCCAGAATAGTCAACGCGTTTACCAAGCAGATTTTGACGGAATCGACCTTGCTTGCCTTTAAGCATATCGGATAGGGATTTAAGGGGGCGATTACCAGGACCTGTAACGGGACGCCCTCTTCGACCATTATCAATGAGGGAGTCGACAGCCTCTTGAAGCATGCGCTTTTCATTACGTACTATTATATCTGGAGCCTTGAGTTTAAGGAGTCGATGAAGGCGATTATTACGATTAATGACGCGGCGATAAAGGTCGTTAAGGTCGGAGGTAGCGAATCTTCCGCCGTCGAGCTGAACCATGGGGCGCAGTTCGGGAGGGATAACGGGAATGACGGAAAGAATCATCCACTCGGGTTTATTGCCGGATTTACGGAAGGCCTCAACGACTTCAAGGCGGCGAATGGCGCGAATACGTTTTTGACCATTGGAGGAGGAAAGCTCGGAGCGAAGTTCGTTGCGAAGAGCGTCAAGGTCGATATCTTTAAGGAGCTGTTGAATAGCCTCAGCACCCATGCCGACTTTGAAAGAGTTCCTACCGAAGGACTCGCGATAAGAACGAAATTGACCTTCGGTGAGGAGGTCTTTAAGTTTAAGGTCGGTTTGACCCGGGTCGAGGACGATATAAGAGGCGAAATAAAGAACGCGTTCGAGGGCGCGAGGAGACAAATCGAGAAGAAGCCCCATGCGAGAGGGAATTCCTTTAAAATACCAGATATGAGAGACGGGAGCCGCCAATTCGATATGACCCATGCGTTCGCGGCGAACTTTAGCGCGAGTGACTTCGACGCCGCAACGGTCGCAGATGGTGCCTTTATAGCGAACGCGCTTATACTTGCCGCAGTGACATTCCCAATCGCGAGTGGGACCGAAGATACGTTCACAGAACAGACCGTCGCGTTCGGGCTTAAGGGTGCGATAGTTGATAGTTTCGGGTTTTTTTACTTCGCCGTGAGACCATTGACGGATTTTATCGGGCGAGGCGATACCAATTCGCATCGATTCGAAAATATTAACGTCAAGCATGTGAAAAACCTCCGGTTTTTAGATAGAAAGATTATAAGATTGTAAGATAGAAAGCGAACATCTTTTAATCTTCTAATCTCTTAAATTTAGAATTCGTCATCAGGAATGGAAGTAACGATATCAAGTTCGGGTTCTGGGTTATCGGGAGCTTTAACATCGTGGTCAGCGAAATTGCCGACATCAACGCCCAAATCGTCAGCCTTCTTTTTAAGAGCGCGGTCGTCATCGTCGTCGTCGTGGATAATGATTTCTTTAGAATCGGAATTAAGAACGCGGATATCGAGAGCGATAGACTGCAATTCTTTTATGAGGACTTTGAAAGATTCAGGGACGCCCGGTTCGGGTATATTCTGACCTTTGACGATAGCTTCATAAGCCTTAACGCGCCCGACGACATCATCAGATTTAACAGTAAGGATTTCTTGCAGGGTGAAAGCGGCACCATAAGCCTCCAGAGCCCAAACCTCCATTTCGCCAAAGCGTTGACCTCCGAATTGAGCTTTGCCGCCCAAGGGCTGTTGAGTTACTAAGGAGTATGGACCAGTAGAGCGAGCGTGAATCTTGTCGTCGACAAGGTGATGAAGTTTAAGCATATAGACGCAACCGACAGTAACGCGATTGTGGAAGGGTTGACCGGTTCTTCCGTCATAAAGAATAGTTTTTCCGTCGGGAGCCATACCAGCTTGGCGGATAGTTTCGTTGATATCATCTTCGCGAGCACCGTCGAAAACGGGCGTGGCGATTTGTTTATTGAGTTTAAGAACGGCCATGCCAAGATGAGTTTCTAAGATTTGCCCAATATTCATACGCGAAGGAACGCCCAAGGGATTGAGAACAATATCCACGGGGGTGCCGTCGGGGAGGAAGGGCATATCTTCCTGCCTGCGTATTTCGGAGACGACACCTTTATTGCCATGACGACCGCTCATCTTATCGCCGACAGAAATTTTCCGTTTCTGAGCGATATAGACGCGGACTTGTTTATTGACGCCGGGAGCCATTTCGTCATTATTATCGCGAGTGAAAACATTGACGGCTACGATCTTACCTGCTTCGCCGTGAGGAACGCGTAAGGAAGTATCACGAACTTCACGAGCCTTTTCACCGAAAATAGCGCGAAGGAGACGTTCTTCAGCAGTGAGTTCAGTTTCACCCTTAGGAGTGACTTTGCCAACGAGGATATCACCTGTGCGAACGTCAGCACCAATGGCAATGATGCCGTCGGAATCAAGATGAGTTAAAGAATCTTCAGCGACGTTAGGAATGTCGCGAGTGACCTCTTCAGGACCAAGTTTAGTGTCGCGGGCGTCGCACTGATATTCTTCAATGTGAATGGAAGTAAAGATATCGCGTTTAATGAGATTTTCGGAAAGTAGAATGGCGTCTTCGTAGTTATAACCTTCCCAAGGCATATAAGCGACGAGGATATTATAACCGAGAGCAAGTTCACCGTAAGAAGTGGCAGGACCGTCGGCAATGGGTTCATTTAGAGAAACGATATCGCCTTCAGCGACGATAGGAATTTGATTAATGCAAGTGCCTTGATTAGAACGGACGAACTTTTGAAGGTGGTAGGAGTCAAATTCATTACCGACCTTGATTTTGATAGTGTTAGCATCAACGTAAGAAACGACACCGGGGCGTTTAGCTAAGATCATAACGCCGGAGTCGCAAGCGGCTTTAGCTTCCATGCCTGTGCCAACGAGCGGAGCTTGAGTTTTAAGCAAGGGGACGGCTTGTCGTTGCATATTGGCACCCATTAAAGCGCGGTTAGCGTCGTCGTTTTCGAGGAAGGGAATAAGAGCGGTAGCGATAGAAACGACCTGTTTAGGAGAAACGTCCATATAGTCAACGGATTCGCGAGGAACTTTAGTAGTTTCTTCGGCGCGGCGAGCAGTGACGCGCTCATTAACAAACCAATCATTATCATCAAGGGGTTCGTTAGCTTGGGCGATGATAAGGGATTCTTCTTCGTCAGCGGTCATATAACGGACATCGTTAGTGACGCGGTGTGAATCTTTATCGACGCGGCGATAAGGAGTTTCCATAAAGCCGAACTGGTTCACGCGAGCGTAGTTAGAAAGGGAGCCGATTAAGCCAATGTTAGGACCTTCAGGAGTTTCAATAGGACACATTCTGCCGTAGTGGGAATTATGAACGTCGCGAACTTCAAAGCCAGCGCGTTCGCGGCTAAGACCGCCCGGACCTAGAGCAGATAAACGGCGTTTGTGAGTTAATTCGGATAAAGGATTATGCTGATCCATAAACTGAGAGAGTTGCGAACTTCCGAAGAACTCTTTGATAGCAGCGACGACAGGGCGAATGTTGATAAGGTTTTGAGGAGTGACAATTTCAGCGTCTTGAGTGGTCATACGTTCACGGACGACGCGTTCCATGCGAGCCATACCGATACGAAATTGATTCTGAAGAAGTTCGCCGACGGAACGAACGCGACGATTGCCGAGATGGTCAATATCGTCAGTGAGACCGGTATCACTCATAAGATTAAAAAGGTAATTAATAGAGGCGATAATATCTGCAATGCAAATGGTGCGGTTATTTCTAATGGAAAGAGTGGGAGCGCACAGCATGGTAAAAGAGCCTTTATCGGATTTGATTTTAATAGGAATGGGTGTGCGCAAACCGCAAGGAAATTTATTAACGGCGAGTTTAAAAATTTCGGGGTCGTCGATGTTATCTAAAATCTCTTGAGTAATGACTTCGCCAGCGGAAATAAGCAGAGCTTGAGTTTCGGGATGTCGAATATCTTCAGTAAGAGATTCACCGAGGAGGACTTTATCCCAGCCAAAGAAGATAGGTATTTCGCGTTCATCGGAAATCTTCTTATCTTCTTCGAGTTTATCGAGAACAGCTTGAGAAACGAGAGTATCGGCGGGGATAAGAATTTCACCGGTTTCGTGGTCGACTAAATCTTCAGCGAGTACATGACCTAAAATGCGACGTTTCCAGCCGAGTTTTTTAGTGATTTTATACCTTCCGACTTGAGCCAAGTCATAGCGACGAGGATCAAAAAATTGGGAATGAAGAAGCGAGGCGGCATTTTCTGCTGAGGGCGGTTCACCTGGACGCAAGCGGTTGTAGATGCCGATAAGAGCTTTTTCCTTATTATCTTCAAGGTTTTTACGATCGGAATCGAGCAAATCGACCAGAGCTTTAAAGCCGGCTATGAGAGAATTTTTTTCGTCGAGAGCGGCGAACTTATCGAGAAGAATTTTGAAGGCGGAAAGGTTATCGGCGTTATCGAGGGAAAGTTGAGAAAGAAGAGAATCGAAGTCGCCATCGATATCGGAATGAGTTTGAGAGAGGAATTCGGAAATAAGTAAGTCGGCGTGGTCGGTGGAAGGGAAGTTAGAAGGTTGGAATTCTAAGAGTTTAGAGAGGGTAAAGAATTTAAAGTCGAACAGGTCTAAAATTTTTTGATTAGAATAGAAATCGAGCGCACGAAGGAAATAAGTTACAGGCATTTTGCGCGTCCTATCGATACGCACGGCAATAGCGGAGGAAGAATCGGTTTCCAGTTCAATCCACGCACCGCGATTAGGTATCACAGTAGCGTTGAAGATATTTTTCCCCGCCAGGTCGATATTACTATCGTAGTAGGAACCGGGGCTGCGAACGAGCTGAGAGACGATAACACGTTCGGCACCGTTAATAATAAAAGTACCGGTGTCTGTCATAATCGGGAAATCACCCAGAAAGACTTCTTGTTCTTTAACGTCGCCCTTAGCTTTGTTATGCAATTTGACTTTAACACGGACAGGCGCGGCATAAGTACCGTCGCGGCGTTTGCATTCTTCCAAAGAATATTTACATTCGCCAAAAGTGGATTCGCCGAAGAACAATTCGAGGTTGCCAGAAAAATCGGCGATGGGAGAGATGTCTTTGAAGATCTCCTGCAAGCCTTCTTCCTTAAACCACTTGTAAGAGTTGCGCTGAATGTCCAAGAGATGCGGCATCTCCATGACTTCTTTGATTCTCGCGTAACTATAGCGAATGCGTTTACCTACTCTGACGGGATTGAGCATTGGTCATCCTCCCTTAATTTAAGGGCGCGGCGTAAATCGCAGACACGACGCGCACACTTTTCCATCTTATCGTCAATAGTAAAGATAAATTTTACAAGAACTATTTCTTTTTGTCAACGTCCCAAGCGTGTAAACCTACGGAAATCAATTTTGAAAAGTAGGGTGTGTTGGTAAATTAAAGATAACGAATAAAAGCGTCAAGAAAAATGAAATTCAAGAAGCAAATATCAAGTTTGTCGAATCTGCTTGAGCTGTGGCGAAATTTTTTTATGCGTTGGAAAAATCGTTCGACAATGAGCCCGTTCGCTATCGTGAATGTGTCCGCCGGTCAAGACTACGTTTAAAACTTGCATTCTCTCTTTGATAAGAACATGAATCTTGGTGTTCTTACCGACGCACGACACACCTATTGCTTTATTTTTCAACCCCGAACAAGCACTTTGATGAACCTTACAAAACGTCGAATCAAGCTCAAGCAATGTTGCGTAGTGAGCGTCGGTGTTGGTAACTTGCAAGAGCTGTCCGAATAAACCACTTTCACACCAAAGACGGAATTTGTGATAAATGCTGTTCCAGTTGCCAAAATTGATTTCCGTGGGAAAGACCCTGCGTTGACTTGACGATAAAAAATTCTTGTGATACACTTCGTCAATCTTAACCTCGGCGCAGTTCGTCGACACTCCGACGCGAACTTCGCTGACGGAGCAAAAAATATTCAGGAGGAAATGACATGTTAGACAAACAGGCAAAACAGGAGATTATGGCAAAGTTCGCAGTGCACGAAGGCGACACCGGCTCTCCCGAAGTTCAAATCGCACTTTTGACAGCTCGCATTTCTTACTTAACCGAGCATCTCAAAGAGCACAAGAAGGATCATCATTCGCGCCGCGGACTGTTGAAGATGGTCGGTCAACGCCGCCGCCTTTTGAACTACTTGAGCAAGAAGGATATCAATCGCTACCGCGAAATCCTCGCGCAACTCAATCTCCGTAAATAATTTCTTAAATAAACAAAAAAACGCCCCGCCGCCGTGTGTGCAGTGGGGAATTTTTTTGTCGTCAACGATTCAACTTGAGGCGGGCGTTAGGAAAGTTAAGCGTCGCAAAATAATCGTTAAGAGTTTCCGCACGACGAATCATTTCAACTTCGCCGCTCTCACGAATCAAAAGTTCCGCGCTCCTCAACTTGCCGTTATAGTTAAAGCCCATTGCGTGACCGTGCGCGCCCGTGTCGTGAATTATAATCACGTCGCCAACTTCAATCTTCGGGAGGTGTCGGTCAATCGCGAACTTGTCATTGTTCTCGCAGAGGGAGCCGGTCACGTCGTAAATTTCTTCGCAAGGCTCGTCCTCCTTGCCTAAAACTGTGATGTGATGATAAGCGTCGTAAAGCGCAGGTCTCATCAAGTCCGACATGCACGAATCAAGCCCGACATAATTTTTGTAAGTGTTCTTCTTGTGC
>CAMNLS010000011.1 GCA_946543495.1 uncultured Selenomonadales bacterium
GGCTTTAATCCCGGCGGCGGCGCGGCGGCTATGAATCGGCTTGGCTATTACGTGCGATACGAGACGACCAACATCTTGGAGTTCGACGCCCACGACAAGCCCGATGACCAAACCTTCAGCGACCACCCCGACACCGATAAGCGCGAAGCTAAGTTGGCGGAGCTGATGACTAACTACGGCGGCGGGCATGTCAAGGTTCGCAAGATTGACCGCGCCTATCAAGTCACGATTGACGGCTTGGAAGTCTTCTACTCAATGAACGTGGGCGACGACTCCAACAGCGCGGCGGCTAATGCTTACTACTTCGCGGGCGGCTTGTCACGGGCGTTCCATGATTACGATTCGATTGACGATTGGAACTTTCGACGCGTCGGCAATCAAACGGACTTCCTGAACGATGACTTTGCTTATCGGGAGCTTAGGGAGTTGTCGCTCATGTATAATCTTGGCGATAAGATTCAAACGGCGGTCAAGAAGGCTTACTACTTTGAAAGCCCGCGCATACGTCAGAGGATTCACGAGGCGGACGAGGCGCGCAAGCTTGCTTGGGCTAAGATAAAGTACGCCGCCGACACCGCTAAGGCTAAGGAGGCAACGAAGCTACGAGTCAACGCCGACATCTATAACGATCACGGGCAGGGCGAACTTGCGCTTAAGCAGATTGAACGCGCCCTTAGTGCTAAGAATCAAGACGACGTGGCGGAGTGCCTAGGGATTCGCGGACGGGCTAAAGCGATTGTCGGCGACTATGACGGCGCACTTGTCGACGCGGACGCAGCTGTTGATAAAGACCCGGAGAACCTTTACAATTTCCTCAATCGGGCGGACGTTCGACACATGCGCGGCGAGCTTGAACTTGCTTTGGCGGACATTGACCGCGCCTTGACGATTGACGATAAGAATCCGATTGCTTACAAGTTGCAGGGCGACATCTTCGACGAGAGCGGGCAAGCCGATAAAGCCGAGTTGAGTTATCGTAAAGTCTACGAGCTGACAAAGAGAAATCCGCGAACCGTTCCGCTGAATTATCTGGAGAAGATTGACCCGCAGACGGCTGATAAGATACGCAAGAAGAAAGAGGAGGCTAAGCAAGATGATTGAACCGTTTGATAAGATGATTTTCGTGACGCGACCAGTTTTCCCGACGATTGAAGAAGTCACGGAGAAGCTTAAAGATATTTGGGCGGCAAAGTGGCTCACTAACAACGGACCTCAACACACGATGCTTGAACAGGAGCTTAAAGCGTTTCTTAAGGTGCCGTATCTATCGCTGTTCAATAACGGGACGATAGCATTAATGGTCGCCTGTCAAAGCTTGCGGCTAAGTGGGCAAGTCATCACGACGCCTTTTACGTTCGCCGCAACACCGCATGTCTTGAGTTGGAATAACATTGAGCCGATATTCTGCGACGTGGACGAAGAGACGATGAACCTTGACGCCGATAAGATTGAGTCGATGATAACGCCCAAGACGACGGCGATTATGCCTGTGCACGTGTTCGGGATACCGTGTGACGTGGAAAAGATTCAGGATGTTGCAGACCGTTACGGCTTGCGAGTGGTTTACGACGCGGCGCACACGTTCGGCGTTGAGATTGGTGGGCAAGGCATTGGTACCTTCGGCGATATTTCAATGCTGAGCTTCCACGCGACGAAACTTTATCACACCGTCGAGGGCGGCGCGCTTGTCATGCACGACGAGAACACTAAGCAACGGATTGACCTGCTAAAGAACTTCGGCATAAAGAACGAGGAAGAAGTCGTCATGCCCGGCATCAATGGCAAGCTTGACGAGGTGCGGGCGGCAATCGGTCGAATCATGCTAAACTACGTCGAGGGCGAGCGGCTCAAGCGTAAACGACTGCACGAGGTCTATAACGAAGAACTTGCCGACGTTGAGGGCTTAACGCTCATGCCGAAGGTCGCGGATAATGTTAAGCTGAACTATCAGTATTACGTCGTGCGCATTGATGAGAAAGTTTTCGGGCGGTCGCGGGATTATGTCTACGGCGCATTTAAGACCTTCAACGTTTACACGCGCAAATATTTTTATCCGCTGTGCAGTGAGTTCACTTGCTATCGTCAGCTGAATTCGTTAAGCCCCGCTAATCTACCCGTTGCCAATGTCATTGCGCAACAAGTCTTAAGCCTTCCGATGTACGGTGAGCTGACTGAAGACGACGTTAGAAAAATTTGTGCGATACTCAAGAGCTTTAGGAGCTGAGGAAATGTTTGCAACGATACGGGCGATAAGCTCATACCTGCCCGCGCAGATTGAAAATAATTCGGAGTTCGTCGACGCCCGCTTTATAAAGAAAATCGGCGTTCAGTGTCGACACCTCTCAAGCAAAGACGAGGCGGCGGGCGATTTAGCTTTCAAAGCCGCCGAGAAACTTTTTGCCGAACACAACATTGACCGTCACGAGACGGATTTTATTTTGCTGTGCACCCAACACCCCGACCACCTAGGGCCGCACACATCAGCGCACCTTCAACACCGGCTCGGCTTAGGGAAGTCCGTCGGCACGATGGATATTTCGCTGGGCTGTTCGGGCTACGTCTACGGGCTTGCAGTCGCTAAGGGCTTGATTGAAACTGGGCTAGCGAAAAAGATTCTATTCATAACGTCGAGCGTCTACACGAAATATATCAACGCCAAAGACAAGGCAACGCGTCCGCTGTTTGGCGACGGGGCGACGGCGACTTGGATTGACGGCGGCGACGTGGAAAGCCTTCGGGCGTTCGTATTCGGCTCGGACGGTTCACGCTACGATAAATTGATTATTCCTGTCGGCGGCAGTCGTTTCATGCCCCGCGACAATCCCGAAGTCTTTTCGACTGACGACAACGGCAACTACCGTTCCAACTACGAAATTTTTATGGACGGCATGGCGATAACTTATTTCACGCTTCGTGAAGTGCCGCCGCTCGTCGACGCCGTGTTGACTTCCGCTAAGCTCACTCGCGCCGATTTGGACTATTGCATCTTCCACCAGGCGAACAAGTTCATGATGACCTATCTGCGCGACAAGGCGGGCTTAAATGACGTGCCCTTCCACAACGACATTTCCGCAACGGGCAATCTTGTTTCAGGGAGCGTGCCGCTTGCCATTGAACAAGTCGTTAAAGCTGTCGGTGCAAAGACTTTAAAGCGCGTCATGCTTGCGGGCTACGGTGTGGGCTTGAGCTGGGCGGGGTGCATAGCCGATTTGTCGGGGGTGGTGTGATTGCCTAAAGTCAGCGTGATATTGACGAGTTACAATCATTCGGCTTACATTGCGGCGGCTATTGAAAGCGTACTGAATCAGACGTTCACGGACTTTGAACTCTTAATCGTCGACGACGGCTCGCAGGACAACAGCCGCGACGTTATAAATAGTTTTGCCGACCCGCGCATTAAAACTTTTCTGTATGAAGAGAATCGCGGTTCCGTCCTTGCCGTAAGCGACGCCATGAAAGCGGCGCAAGGAAAATATATCGCGGTGCACCACTCGGACGACCTTTGGGCACTTGACAAGTTGGAAAAGCAAGTTGCCTTCCTCGACGCGAATCCGAATTACGCCGCGTGCTTTACGTGGGTTGAGTTCGTCGACGAGCAGGGCAAGCCGCATGACCTTGACGACGACGATGACTACAAAAATATTTTCGACCAAACAAATCGCACGCGTGCCGAGTGGCTGAATCATTTTTTTTATAACGCGAATTGTCTTTGTCATCCGTCGGCTATGCTACGTCGTGAAGTCGTCGAAAAGTTTAAAGTGTACGAGGCGCACGGTTTTTGGCAGTTGCCCGATTATTTGGCGTGGATTCGTCTTTGCTTTCACGCGGAACTTTTTATATTGCCCGAACGTTTAACCCAGTTCAGATTGCGGCGGGAGCGACAGGAAAATACTTCAGCGACGACCTTTGATAAAGTCATTCGTGCGGACTTGGAATTTTATTTCGTGGCGCGTGAATTCGTCGACAACTTCAAGGACGATAAATTTTTCTTGGAGGTCTTCCCTGAGGCTGAAACGTTTTTAATTGACGGGCAGATTAATCGCCGCTTTGCCTTCGCGAAAATTTGCCTTGATAAAAAAAGTACAGCCGAAGCCGCCTTTCAACTCGTGGGGCTTGAACTCATTAAAGAGCTACTCAACAATCCCGACGACGCCGCGCAAATTAAAAAGCTTTACGGCTACGACGAAAAAAGTTTTCTTCGTGACGGCGGCTCCTTTGACGTGTTCAATCTTGCGTCGAAACATTCAATGCTCCACGCGGAAATTTTTGCCGGCAATGATGAAGACTTTTCTTTGGTTGCAGAGAAAATTATTGATCTTGATGCGTCGAGGAAATTTTATGGACGATTCGACTTCAACCTTGCCGAGCCTGTGCGCTATTTACGCTTCGACCCCGACATAAATTTTATTTCGCTCAAGATAAATCGCGTGCTGATTAACGGCAAGCCATGCGATAGCTTTTCAAGCAACGTCGGCGAGATTGTCAACGGCTTCTACAGATTTTGGACGAGCGACCCGCAAATTGTTTTCGACGTGGACAACTTATCGGGGCGTGTGACGTTTGAAATTTTTGGCGAGTCGGAGGCGAATTATTCTACTACCTTCAACAAGACTATCGGCGAAATTATTAAACGCAATGCGGAACTTCAAGCGGAAAATCAACGGCTTACGGCGACCGCTACTTCAAATCAAAGTTTAAAAGAATTGCTCCACTCTGATAAAAAGGAAACGGCTCTTGCCGCCGCGCGTTTCTTGTATAAGTTGTTGCCGCTTTCCGAAGAAAAAAAAGTTGCGCTCAAGGACAAATTTTATACGAGCTTTGCGCCGTTGATTAAGAATACTCAACGTTACAAGAATTGGCAGATTTCAAGGGCATTGAATGTAGAGGTTCCGCCGCCCATAAAGAAGAATTTCATTTACAACAGCGTCTTTGAAGGCGAACTTCAATCACAGCCGGGCAAAATTGCTATTCAAGTGCACATCTTTTATCTTGACCTGCTGGACGAGGCAACGAGCTTTTGCGCGAACATGCCGTATAAGTTTGATGCGCTGATTTCTATTGTCGACGAGCGGGCAAAAGATAAAGTTCACGCCGCCTTCCAAAAAATTCCGAAGGCTCAAAAATGTATCGTGCGTGTCGTGCCGAATCGCGGTCGAGACGTTGCGCCGTTTCTCGTTGGCTTCGGTGACTTGTTGCCCGAATACGATTTCATTGCGCACGTTCATTCCAAAAAATCGCTTTACACCGGTAGTGAGCAAAAGAATTGGCGCAATTATCTTTTTGATGCCTTGCTTGGCAGTCCCGAACGCATAAGAAAAATTTTTAAGGCTTTCGATGACGATGAGACGGTCGGCGTTATCTATCCGCGCCCCGCCGATAACGTTCCTTATTCTGCTTTTACGTGGCTGTCAAATCATGCCGTCGGACAAAATCTGCTTAAACGCGCCGGCATCGCTCCCAACAAAACAGATTACTTTGACTTTCCGGCGGGAACGATGTTTTGGGCACGAACTGCGGCGTTGAAAAAATTTTTCGCATGCGGCTTGACCATTAATGATTTCCCGCCCGAACAGGGGCAGAACGACGGCACGATTGCTCACGCTTTCGAGCGGTCGATTTTATTGGCGGCTAAGTCGGAGGGCATGAGTTATTACGAATTCGATCCCGATACGGGTTCTTATTCAGTCAATCTCGGCAATAAAAATCTTTGGCAATACTATCCGCGCACGAATCAGGAACTGCGAAACGTTTTCCTTGTTGACGACGGAATTATTTCCTTTGATGTGTTCGATACTTTGCTCATGCGTTACGTTGCCAGACCCTATCACGTCAACGAAATTATTCTGCTTAAGGTTGAGGACTTACTTGGACGCGCTTTTGACTTCCCGACGTGGCGTATCGAGGCTGAAAATCTTGCCAGACAGAACAAAGGCGGCGATGTGACGCTCGATGAAATTTACGATAGTTTTTCTACATTGACGGGGCTTAACAAAGAAATTTGCGAGAGAATTCGCGAGCTGGAAATTTCAACCGAAGTCAAACTGAGTCTGCCGCGTGAAGAAGTTGTCGCCTTGTTAAAGGAGGCGGCGGAGCAAGGAAAAAGAATTTGGCTGATTTCCGATATGTACATGCAAACGCCCGATTTAAAACGTCTACTCGATAAGTGCGGCGTTAAAGGGTACGAGAAACTTTTAATTTCGTGTGAAACCGGCATGCGGAAGGATACGGCGGCTATTTGGGATTTCTTGTCGGCAAAGGGCACAAACCTATTTCATATAGGCGATAACGAAACAAGCGATATCCAATTACCGTCCGACCGAAAACACAAGGCATATCATTTGATGAGCGCGATAAATTTATTTTCGCAAATCCCGTTCGGAAGGTCGCTGTTGGAAAAATTTGACTATGGAATGTCGCTTTACGCCGGAATTTGTCTCGGCGTAGTTCTGGCGAAAAAATTTCAAAATCCATATCGTCTGAATGGTGCGCTGACTGACAACACGAACCGATTGATTCTAAAGACGCCACGCGAATTCGGCTATTGGTTTTATGGCGTGCCGCTCCTCACGTTCATTCTATGGCTTATAAAAAAGTCGCAAGAAGATAGCATCAAGCGAATTTTATTTTTAGCACGTGACGGATACTTCTTGCAACCGTTGTATCAATTTGTCGCGGAGCTATTAAAGGTCAAGCCGTTGCCGTCGGAATATTTCTTAGCTTCGCGGCGAGCTGTGACGGTCGCTTCAATCAGCAACATTTCACAGGCAAAAGAACTGTCTAAATTAAAATTCGTGGGCACGACAAAACATTTCTTCAAGGCGCGTTTCGGCTTGGAGCTTGGAGACGACGAAGAAATTGTTTTGCCAGAAAAAGACGCCACGATTGTTTCAACGATTATCGACGAACACACCGAAGAAATTTTGCAACACGCAACCGACGAACGGGCGAACTATCAAAAATATATAAACGGCATTGGCGGCAATCTCGACCGCGTTGGCGTCGTCGATATGGGTTATTCTGGCACGATTCAATTTTATCTGCAGGAGTTGACAGGGAAAACTTTCACGGGCTACTATTTCGCTACGTGCTCGACTAATCGTTTTGGAGCGTCTGCCGCTAAGAGAATGCGCGGTTGTTTCGCCGAAAACGATGACTATTCCGACACTAAATCCGCCGTCTATCGTTATCAACTTTTGTTTGAAGCGATTCTCACCGCGCCCGATGCTCAACTGCAATGTTTTGACGCGGAAGGGAAACCTATCTTCGGCAAGCCCGAACCAGGTCAAAAGTATTTTGATGAGATAAGCGAGATTCACGAGGGCATTAAAGATTTTTGCCGCGACGTAACGGAAATTTTCGGCGATATTCTCTTGCGTGTGCCGATTGATAAAAATTTCGTCAATGCGTGGGTTAAGTCTTTCATGAACGACGATAAAATCATTGCGCCCGAACTGCAAGACCTTTTTGCCGTTGAGGACGATTATTGCAACACCTTTCACGGCAACGCCTTTGAATTTTATATGCAAGGACTTGAAAGACCTAATGAGCCGTAAAAAAAATCCCTCCGCGTTGGAGGGAAATTTTTTTTTAGTGAGCTGCGAATTCCAAGACGCGTTGCGGCATCTCATCTTTGTCGCAAACGTCTTCGTGCAAAATCTGCGCGGTGGACAATACGGCGAGATTCTTTGGAACTTTAGCGGTAGTCTTTCGATTAAGCAGATTAATTTGCGCGAAGTCGTCAAGCCCTTCTGTCGGAAGCTCCAGAGCGTCCAAGACCGAGCCAGTAAATTTATAGGG
This sequence comes from uncultured Selenomonadales bacterium, assembly GCA_946543495.1. Lineage (GTDB taxonomy): Bacteria > Bacillota > Negativicutes > Selenomonadales > Selenomonadaceae > Quinella. The sequence continues at coordinate 7,798 of CAMNLS010000011.1, forward strand.
GCTGGCAGTGGAGGCACTTAAGACGGGCGCAAGGTCTTTTGTCTTGCCGCGATACTTGCTAAGGGCGGCGATTGAAACCGCGCTGTGCGTGTCGAGCAGATATTTGAACGATTCATAAACGCGCTTGATAAAAAGTTTCGTCTCTTCCTCGGTGACGTATTCGGCGTGGAAAATTTTATCGAGACGCATCTTTAAGTCTTTGTCGATTTTATATTTGCCCGTCGCGTTTAATTCGCCCATGTATTGACTAATCTTTCTGAAGTCGCCGCCCGATTCGTGATAGAGCAAGCGTTCGAGATTGCTGGAGATGAGAATGTCCATTGACGGCGTGATTGTCTTAAAGAATTTTCTGTTGCGGTTGTAGACGCCAGTCGCGAAAAATTCTGTGAGGACGTTGTTCATGTTTGACGCGCAGATTAACTTCTTGACTGGTAGCCCCATGCGCAACGCGTAGTAAGCGGCGAGAATGTTTCCAAAGTTACCGGTGGGCACGCTGATATTGATTTGGTCGCCGAGCTGAATTTGATTGGCTTTGACAAGTTCAAGATAGCCTGAGAAGTAGTAGACAATTTGCGGGACGAGACGCCCCCAGTTAATCGAGTTCGCGGAGCTAAGTTTGACACCGAGCTTATCGAGTTCCGCGCGGATTTTTTTATCGCCGAAGATTTTCTTAACGCCGTTTTGCGCGTCGTCGAAATTTCCTCTGACTGCCGTGACATTGACATTGGAGCCGGCTTGCGTGACCATTTGCAGACGTTGAATTTTGCTGACGCCGCCATCGGGATAGAATACCATGATTTTAGTTTGAGGCACGTCCGCGAAGCCCGCCAACGCCGCCTTGCCCGTGTCACCCGAAGTCGCTACGAGGATTAAAATAGTTTTGGTTTCGCCGACCTTTTCAAGAGCCATGCGCATGAGGTGCGGAAGCATTTGTAGTGCAACGTCCTTAAAGGCGGAAGTTGGTCCGTGCCAAAGCTCCATGTTGCCGACGGGCGCGACGGGGTTTTTCATGTCTTGAATTAAAATTGCAACGGGCACTCGTGCAGTAACATCGAACCAGTTATAAGCAAGTTCCGTACATTCGCCGAGTTCGTCTTCCGTGTAGTCCGTCAGATATTTGCCGAGTATCCACGCGGAAATTTGTTCGTAGTTTTTGTCTTTGAGGGCGTCGAGTTCTTCGATTGTGACTTTGGGAATTTTCTCTGGCACGAAGAGTCCGCCGTCCTCCGCCAGCCCGCGAAGGATTGCCTCCGCCGAGCTTATCGGTTTGATTTTTGAGCGTGTGCTTATGTATTTCAATGTAAAGCCTCCTATCTTGTTCGCAATGAGTTTACTAAGATTATCACGCTGAATATCGTCACGCCAGCCACAGCCGCTAACGGGTGGAACGGTATCGGCGGCGACTCCAACGCAGACATAATCGCCGGCGGCATTAACACTACCCAAGACAACAACGCAAGCCAGCGATTGACTTTCAAGACGTGGGCGACCTTTGTGGCGGCAGCTCTGATTGCTAAGAAACTTTCGAGCGTCGGGATTTCAAAGTCAAGCTTAACATCGTCCGAAGGTTGCAACGAGCCGCCCGCTAATAAAAATGATACGTCGGCACTTTTAAGCGCGGGCAAGTCGTGTATGTCGTTGCCAATGACCGCGACTATCTTTCCCTTAGCGCGGAAGATTTGTACTTCGCGGGCTTTGCCGTCGGGCGTTAAGTTCGTGCGAATGTTATCAAGCGCAAAGTTCTTCGTGAACCAACTTGTCATCTTCTTTGGTTGAGCCGTAAGCAGGAGCGTTTCAATGTTTTGCGTCTTCAACGCGAACAGAAATTTTATCGCCGCGTCGCTTACTTCGTCTTTGAGCGCGATGAGTCCGCGAGATACTCTGCCCGTTGCGACAATCAAAACAGTTTTGCCCTTGACGAGGAGTTGGTCAATCTTCGTGCGAAGTTTCGCGCTTATCGACACGCCTAGACTTTCGAGCCACGCGGGATTTCCTACGCGCATAATCGTTCCGCTAACAGTTGCCTCAACGCCGCAACCAGCCTGCTCCGTGAAGTTCTTAGAAGGTTGTAGCCTCAAGCCTCTGGCAACTGCCGTATCGTAAATCATTCGCCCCAAAATATTTTCTGCGTCCGTTTCAGTGCCCGCCGCCATTGCCAACAGCGTCGGTTGATTCAAGCCTTCGGGCACTAAGTCCGTTATGTAATATTCGCCGCCAGTCAACACGCGATTATAAGGCAACGCGACAACGTTAATGTCCGTCAAAGTCTTTAGGGCTTCGGGGTTATTGGACTTCACGCCGAGCTTTGAAATTCTTCGCCGCACGATGTAGATAGGCAATGACGCTAAGCCTAAGCAGATTGGCGAGAACGCCACGAAGATTGAAAGCCCCGTCATCAAAGCCGCGTCGATTCCCCGTGTGAAGTAGAGCCACGCCGCCACAGCTCCACTTATCAACACGTCGAGCAGGAAGAGTAAAATTATTCGCCGCATGTTATTGATTGACGACGTTGGCGGGCTTGCCCGCGAGCCACGCCTTTAGATTATTGACGGCGATAGTCATCAGGCGTTCGCGAGATTCTTTAGATGCCCAGCTGATGTGCGGTGTGATAAAACAGTTCTTGGCACCTAGCAAAGGATTATCGGCGTTAATCGGTTCCCTTGAGGCAACGTCGACGCCCGCCGCCAAAACTTTTCCGCTGTCGAGAGCTTCGCGCAAATCCTCTTCGACGACAAGCCCGCCGCGACTGTTGTTAATGATTATTACGCCGTCCTTCATCTTGGCGATATTCTCTTTGCAGATCATGCCCTGCGTCGACGGGAACAGCGGACAATGCAACGCGATAACGTCAGCAGTCTTGAAGAGTTCGTCAAGTTCGACAAAGGCGCAATCGTTAAGGTGAGTGCCGACCTTGCGACTTGGAGCAAATGCGATAACCTTCATGCCGAACGCTTGCGCAAGCTTTGCCGTTGTTTGACCGATTCGCCCGTAGCCGACAATGCCAATGGTCTTGCCCGCCAGCTCAATCAATGGATAATCCCAAAAGCAGAAGTCCGCGCTGCTTGCCCAGCGTCCCGCGTGAACGGCTTGACTGTGATGTCCAACGTGATTACATATCTCCAACAGCAGAGCCATTGCGGACTGCGCGGTCGCTTGCGTGCTGTAGTTTGGAATGTTCGTCACGGGAATATTTTTTTCCTTAGCCGCCGCCACGTCAACGATATTATAGCCCGTGGCAAGCACGCCGATATATTTCACGTTGCAAGCGTCGAGGATTTTTTTCGTGAGCGGCGTCTTGTTCGTGATAACAATCTCCGCGTCACCGATTCGCGAAATTATTTCCGCGTCGTCCGTTAAGCTCGTGCGGTCATAAATCGTGCACGCGCCAAGAGCCTTCAAACCATCCCAATTCAAGTCGCCGGGGTTCAAGGTGTAGCCGTCCAGCACAACAATTTTCATATCGAGACCTCCTAATTTCTGATAGCTTTGGTTACTCGCGTCTCGTCAAAAGTTTTCATGTCGTTAAGCGCAGTCAACGCCGCCTCAACGATTTCAACGCCTATACAAGCCGCCTCGCCGTCAAAGCCTGTTATCGTGCCGTTATCATTTTTGTAAGTAATCAACTGCGCGGCGTGCAAGATAAACGGACGGACTTCGGGGCAAATCCTTTCAAGGTAGCGGGCGATGATGTCAACTGCGCCCGTATCGACGACGATTAAAGTTGAGTTATGCGCCGCCGCCACCAACGCGCCAATAATCGCGCCGGTCATGCACTGATAATCTTTCGGGACGTGTTGCAAAAAGTTTTCGGGCTTAAAACGAAGCTTGCCTTTCTTAGTCAAGAGTGCTTCGGAAAAAGTGTCGGCGAGCTTGTCCATCAAAGGATTGCTAAGGTCGGTCAAGGCGATAATCGGCGTGTCGAAGGTTATTTCTTCTGCAAGATTACGCCCGAAGTTAAAGGCGACGTTAAGATTTTCTTTAGGGTCGACGACGCCTAGAAAAATCTTCATGCCGAATGTCCGAGTAGTTGCGCTGAAGTCTAACGAAATATCGCGGCGAACACCCTTTGCCTTTGGGTCATAGTTATCGGGGTCGACAAGCGAAGGGCAGTTTTCAAAGTTAGCAAAGGCAAGGGCGGCGTGCCGTAGCTTATTAGTTGGGCGGTCTTCGTTGGCAATGCCCGCAACTTGAATCGCGATTTCCTCCAAATGTCCGAGACTGCCTCTAGGTTTCGTCAAGCTGTCCAAAAGGTCGCGGCAATTATTCATCGGTCTATCATGGAGGCGCGGCATCGTCTGCAAATAAAAGTTAAACGTCCTATCGGTGGCAGCGATAACGTCATCCGCATCCTCGCCCATGATACGAACGTTCATAGGGTAATTGCGTGGAATGTTTAGCGTCTGCGTGCTGAATGGAAGCTCAACACTTTCCATGCGGTGTTCGCTTACGTGGAAGTCAAGCGGTATCTCCTCAATCTGAATTTCATCGCCGAAAAGCTCTTGCACGTCTTCGATTGTGTTAAGCCCTTCCAAACCGTCAAGCCCCAGTTGCTTTTTAAAAAGTTCAAACTCGCTGTTCTCCTCGACAAGTTCGCCGTCAAAGTCAGCATCGGGACCGCAAACGAAGATATAAATCAAGTTATCAAGAATCCTAGCGGCGATTGACGAGCCGATTGCCTCGCCCAACGCCAAGTCGAGATTAAATATCGGCTCAAGGTATAAGTGCTCAAGAATCTTTTTGTGCCCGACCTCGCGCCCGACGTGGGAAGCGATAAGACATTCAACGGACGCCGGCAAGATTTCTTCAGCAACGAGCGCGGCAACGGCAGTATTAAAGCCGTCAAGCACAACAACGCATTCATGATGATAAGCCGCAAGGATAACGCCCGCCATCGCTCCGAATTCGTAGCCGCCGACCTTCGTCAGCACGTCAAGCAAACTTCTTGAATTGGGCTTGTTGACCTTGAGCGCACGCCGAACTGTTTCAATCTTGTGAGCAAGTTTATCGTCGTCAATGTTCGAGCCGCGCCCCGTGACTTTTTCGGGCGACGTGTGCAAGTAAGCGGCAGTCATAGCGGCGGCAACCGTCGTGTTACCAATTCCCATTTCGCCGATAAGAAAACAATTACAGCCCGCCGCGATTGCTTCTTCAGCTAGCCTCTTGCCGATACGCACGGATTGCATTGCCTGTTCAAAAGTCATCGCGGGTTCTTCGGCGATATTCTTTGTACCGCGTGAAATTTTTCTGTCGACGAGTCCGGGCAAGTCTGAAATGTCTGCGTCGACGCCAACATCAACGATATAAAGTTCAGAGTAAGCGAACTTGGCAAAGGCATTGGCGGCGGCTCCCGCGTCGACAAGATAATTGCGAACCATGTCGGCGGTCGTGGCTTGCGTATAGGCACTGACATTTTCCTTAGCGACGCCATGATCCGCGCAGAATATGAACGTGCACTTCTTCGACTTGCCGACACTGCGATAAAGTTCAGCTACCTGAGTAAAAGTCATTTACTTGCCCCTCCGCACCAAATGTTTAACGACCTTCGCGCCGGCGTTCTTTACTCTGCGCAGGGGAGCAACGCGCACTTTTATCTTAGGTTTGATTTCGCGTTCCTGTCCGAAGTCGCCGCGCTTAAGGAACGTGGATTTAGTCTTATCGGGGCGGAAGAAGTTGCTAATAGCTTTGGATAGGTCTTCGGCGTTGTCGACTTCGGCGCAAGTAAAAATATCTGCCGCGACGTAGCGAAGTTCTTTATAGACGTGCAACGCGATATGACCTTCGGCGAACGCTCCGATAATCGAATAATGTTCTTCGTTGACGTGCTCGGAAGTCAAGCTCGGTTCCCTTCCGACGACGCTTCTTAACGTGGCTTTTATCTCGTCGACATTGCTCAAGCGGCTTGTGTCGCAGTTGTATAAATCAAGAGTCAGTTGGCGTGCTAAAATCTTCATGTTGACCTCCATAAAATTTTTTACGCGCCGATTATAGCAGGTATCGCCCAATACCGCAAAATACTTGAAAAATTTTTCGTGCTGAATTACAATCGGCGGCATGATTAAAAAAATTTTTCTAATAGCGGGGACGGAAGACGGGCGCAAGCTTGCAAAGTTCTTATCGGAAAAAAATTTTGACGTAACGGCGTCGGTCGTGAGTGATTACGGGCGCAAGCTCCTTGAGACCTGCGCGGGCGTTAAGATTAATAACAAGCCGCTTGACCGCGACGCGCTGGAAAAAATTTTGCGTGAAGAGAATTTTAATTGCCTCGTCGACGCCAGCCACCCTTACGCTAAAAATATTTCGGCTAACGCTATCGACGCCGCGCAAGCCGCGCAGATTGTCTACGTTCGCTATGAACGGACAGAGGTCGCATTTGCTTACGAAAAAATTTTTCACGTCGACAGCTACGAGGCGGCGGCTCTCAAGGCGTCCGAACTCGGCAAGAATGTTTATCTGACGACGGGCAGTCGAAGCTTAAAAATTTTCGTCGACCTGCTCAACGATTGCAACTTGACTGTAAGGATTCTTCCAACGGCTGAAGTCTTGACGCTGTGCGAAGAACTTGGCTTGACGCCTAAACAAATCGTCGCCATGCAAGGACCATTCAGCACCGCGCTTAACATCGAACTGTTCAAGCACGCGGAAGCGGAAGTCATCGTCACGAAGAACAGCGGACAAATCGGCGGCGCGGATACAAAACTTGAGGCGGCGCGGCTTTTGAATTTGCCCGTCGTGATGATTGACCGCCCGAAGATTAATTACCCGAACCTCGCGACGACATTTGATGCCGTGTTAAACTTTATACAACAGGAGGAAACTCATGACGATATTAAATGAAATTTATAAAACGGAAGGCAGACTAAATCGGCTCCGCTACTTGAAGTATATGATAATCTTAGCGTTAGTCGCCGGCACGTCGACGTTCGTTATGTCTTCTATGGCGACGTTCTTTACGGGCGACCCGAACGGAGCTTTAGTCATGATGATAACGGCTGCTTGGGGGCTAGCCGCAGGTGCTGGCAATGTCATGTTGATGATTCGGCGCGTTCACGACCTTGGCAAGAGCGGCTACTTTGTCTTGATTGCGTTCGTTCCCGTCATTGGAGTTATCTTCTCGATTTTTCTATTCTGCGTGCCCGGTCAAGTCGGCTGGAATGAATACGGCGCAGACCCTTTGAATGATTAAGCTTGGAGGAAAGTTTTATGGAACTGTTAAACGAAATTTATAAAACGGAAGGACGCCTTAACCGTCTGCGTTATCTGAAGTATCAAGTAATATGGGCGATAATTTCTGCGGTGATTGGTTTCGTACTCGATTTCGCGGGAGGATTGTTGACAAGCAACCCTGAAAGCCTTTTGATTGTGGTACCTACGGGAATATGGTCGTTTGTCGCTGGCATTGGCGGCATTATGTTAAGTATTCGACGCTTGCACGATTTGGATAGAAGCGGCTATTTTTTGCTCCTTGCGCTAATCCCGCTGGTCAATGTAATTTTAGCACTTTATATTTGGCTCATGCCGGGCACCGTTGGTTACAATAAATATGGCGCAGACCCTTTGACATATTAAGCCTTGAAAAAGTTCTTGTGTTCGCTTAAAATAGGCGCGTAGTTTTAAATTAGGAGGTTGATAAAATGATTCCGGTTTTAGTTGGATTGGGAATTGCTGCTTATTTGGTCGTGACGAATTGGGCAGAGATTGAAGGCTGGCTGAAAGAATTCCTGCCCAATCTCCACAAATCACTCAAGGATGCGGGCATTGTCGACTACGCGGCAAAACTTTTCTCAAGCATTGAAGGTAGCGTCATGCGCCTCATCTATCGCCTTTATTACAGAGAAAACGGCAAATGGGTCGAGAAGACAATCGTCCGCGAGATTGATGAATCCGAAGTTCCTGCTTGGGCTAAGGAAGGCTTGACCAATAAAGAAAGTGATGTTGGCGAACGTTATCAAGAGAAGCTTAAGGTTGTCATTTGAGCATGGTGATTGATATGTCATTAGAAACTAAAATGGCTAATGTCGCTGACTTCGCCGAAAAGCTTAAAGATTTCGTCGTTGAACAACTGCGCCCCGAAATGACGCTTGAGACGATTAAAGAAGTAGTCTCGCCGCTCCTTAACGATATAATTAACGATTATGAAAAACGCGGACTCAAATACGGCGACGGCAGGTTTGGCATTAAGTATGCCGACGAACAACACTTTCAGTTTGAATTCGAGATGTACTTCAAAGACGCTGACGGCAAATGGCACAAATGCACTAGCGAAAGCGAATTCCGTGACGCTGAACTTTTGGAAAAGAACACATGGACGACGATTAAAACTTTGAAGGTCGTCATGTTCCCGATTGAGTCGCCCGAAAAGTGATTACGCGAGGTGAATTTATATGGCATTGGAAAATAAAATTGATATGGTCGCCGATTTAATCGAGGCGGCTAAGAACTTCTTCATTGACTTGTTCCGCCCGAACATGACGCTTGAAAAAATCTCCGAAGTTGTCTCGCCGCGCCTTGACAATACGATTAAAAAGTATAAGGAACGCGGACTTCAATACAGCGCGGGCAAGTTCAGCATAAAGTACGCCGACGAAAAACATTTCCAGCTTGAATTCGAGATGTACTTCCAAGACAATGAGGGCAAATGGCACAAGTGCGCTAATGAAAGCGAATTGCGCGACGCAACCCTTTTGGAACCTGGCGCATGGAAAACTGTTCAAGCGTTGAAGGTTATCACGTTCCCGATTGAAGAGCCTAAGACCAAAGGCGAAGAAGTTCTCCAGAAGGATAAGAAGCTTGAAGAGTATCGCGAATCGCTCACTGCACCCGCCACTGAATCTGTCGACACTATCGACAATGCGAAGGACTCCGAAGAAAATACAATCGACATAAACACTGACAAGAAATGATTGACCAATAAAAGCAACGTGACGTTGCATCCAATGAATATACTCTGTAGTTGCCCGAAAAATTTTAGCCCCGATAATCCCCAATGGCATTAACTTAAGCGACGCGGTAATTAAAGCTCACAGGATAAATATAACG
>CAMNLS010000012.1 GCA_946543495.1 uncultured Selenomonadales bacterium
TTCGTCCTGTCGGTTTTTTGCTTGTGTGGAAAAATTTTCTCTGCACGGTTGAAGCCGACGTGTTATAATGACACAAGATTTGTTTTGAGAAAGGAATAATTTTATGTTCAAAGTAAAAATCGTCGCCGCACTGTTAATCGTGGCGTTATTCGGCGGAATACACCTTGCCGCGCCAGAATTTTTGCCTGAAGTCGTAGATTTATTATCACGCGGCGATATTGTCGAGACGGCGGAATATATTCAAGGTTACGGCTCGCTTGCAGTGGTATTTAGCTTTTTATTGACGCTTTTTGTCAATGCAATCGGCTTTCCGCCAGCGATAATCTTTTCAACGGCGAATACATTAATATTTGGTATCGTACCGGGCATAATTTTATCAGTTTTAGCGGAAACGGTCGGCGTAACGATAAGTTTTCAGTTGTTAAGGTTCTTTTTCCGCGATTCAGCAAAAAAAATCATCGCTAAGAGTAAAAAACTTCGCTCCGTCGACAAATACAGCTCAAAAAATGGATTTACAGTCATGTTGATAGCGCGAATGGTGCCGTATGTGCCGAGCGGGATATTAAATGCGGCGGGCGCGTTGAGTTCGATGAGTTTGCGCGATTATTTTTTAGCGTCGTTAGTCGGAAAGTTCCCTTCGACGGGCATTGAGGCGATAATCGGGCACGACGCGATACTTCAGGAGGAAGATTTCACGCGAATAATCGTTGTAGTGATATTTGCTATTGTATTAATCGTTTGGGCGTGGTATTATCAAAAAAAACATCAACATTGAGGAGGAATCATCATGAAAAAACTTTTAATCGGGGCGTTGACGGCGATAATGCTGTTTGGATTGGGCGCGATGACGAGTGAGGCTTGTCGCGGAGGAAATTATTACTGCAATCAAGACTGCGAAGACAATTACAGCGGCGAATACTGCGGAAGATACGGTTGCAGACGGTAAATCATGAAAATTGAACATATTGCACTTTACGTAAACAATTTGGAGCGTTCGCGGGAGTTTTTTATAAAATATTTCGGCGCGAAGTCCAATAACGGCTATCATAATCCCGTAAAAAAGTTTCGTTCGTATTTTTTGAGCTTTGATGACGGCTCGCGGCTTGAAATTATGACTAAAAACGAGCTTGATGACGCAAAAAAGACGCTAAATCGCACGGGATTTATCCACATTGCGTTCAGCGTCGGAAATAAGGCAAAAGTTGACGAATTGACCGCCAAACTTAGTGCTGACGGCTTTAAAATCATCAGCGAACCGCGCACGACCGGCGACGACTACTACGAAAGTTGTATTATTGATTTTGAAGGCAATCAGATTGAAATTACCGAGTGACAATCCGTTTTAAGCCGTGATAACGAGCAAAAATTAAATTTCGGTTATTAGAATCGTAACTTTTCAAGTCGCCGCCTAAAAGAAGAGTCAATTTATCCCAAGTTCGGGAGCCTAAAAGAGTTTCAGACCAATTTGGCAACTCAATAGGCGGAACAACAATTAAATCGTCGTTTTTATGAGCGGCGATTATTTTATTACGCATTTCAAGCTGATTATTGAAATTATATTCGACGTAAAGGCAACCGAGCAAGCTAATTGACCAGACGACAGCAAAAATCGTAACTAATTTTAATCTGCGGCGGAAAAATTCTTCTACGAGCGGCAAAATTTCTTTCAGAGCGGCGAGAGAGGCGATTAATAAAAATATTGTTGAGGGAAAGCCGGCGCGTTCAGGGAAAATCGGCGAAAACATCATCATTGCCAAGCTTAAAATCGACCCCGCCGCAAAAATTAAGATAAATCGCGTGACTTTTGGCGAAGTTTTTGCTTTGACGAAGTAAAAAATTATCGGCACGAATAAAATCACTTCGCGCAGGAATACGGGCAAAAATCCTCCGAAAAAATTTGTGTAGAGCATTTGGAGTTTAGAGGGCGGCAAATGGTCGCCTATTAATTCCATTCGGTGCAAATTGCCCGGCGCGAGCATTAAAATCGCAAATCCGACGATTAAAAATAAAAATCCTAATTTCATTTGCGGCTGAAGATTTTTTTCGTGTCGGAAGTGGATTAGGAACATCAAAGTTATAAAAATCGTGACAGCCGCGCCCGGTTCGATTGACCAACCAGCTAAAAAAGCAATTAGGAATGTGTAATTAGGAATTTGGAAATTTTTTCGGTAGTTCATGGCGAATGGCAACAAAAATAAGAGTTCAAGCGCACTCATCCAAAGATAATTGCAAGTTCCGGTAAGCCAAATCGTCGTAATTATCTGCGCGGGCGTGCAAAAATAAAGTCCAGCGAGGATAAAGAGCAAAAAAGTCTTATTCATCGAGCGCAGAGGCAAACCCGTACCGATTTTGAACAATAACAGCACTAAAGCCGCGAATACAAAGACATTTGCCACGTCGAAGAAGATTTTTTCCTGCCAAACGAAGAATTGCGCGAAGATATGAGCGACAGACCGCCCGCCCCACGTGAAATAATGTTGCCACTGCGAATAAAAAATATCGCCGAGCGATTCAACGGGCTGAAGTCGTGAAGTGTCAATGCCGTTAATTAAATTACCTTTGCCCGCGCCGTCCCAAATGAATTTGTAGGAATAATCATCGGCGACATTGGGCATGAGTAGGTTGCGCAAAAAAAATATCGCCAGATACGCGGCGAAGAGCATTTGCCATGAGATACGTTCAAAAAAGTTTTTCATATCAATTCAACCCCAGTGAATTCCAAATATTATCGACGCGAGCTTTAATTTCGGGCGACATTTCGATTTCGTCAGGCCATTCGCGGGCGTGCCCTTCCTCCGCCCAAGTTTTAGTCGCGTCAATGCCGAGCTTAGCACCCCATTTAGCATAGGGCGACGAGTGGTCAAGCACGTCCAAAGGTCCGTGAACAATTTCGAGGTCGTGTTCGGCGTCAATGTTATTAAAGACGCGCCACGCCACCTCGCTAAGGTCTTGAACGTTTACATGCGAATCGACGACGATAATCATCTTGACGTTCATCATCTGCCCCAAGCCCCAAAGCGCGTGCATAACCTTGCGTGCGTGCATGGGGAATTGTTTTTTAATCGAGACGATAACGCAATCATGAAAGACGCCTTCAAGCGGCATATTAATATCAATAATCTCAGGCAAGAGCTGTTGTAGGAGCGGCAGGAAGATTCTTTCGGTCGCCTTAGCCATGTAGCAATCTTCCATAGGCGGCTTGCCAACGACGGTCGCGAAGTAAATTGGATTCTTCCTGTGAGTAATGCAAGTGACGTGGAAGACGGGATAATCATCAGCTAACGAGTAATAGCCAGTGTGGTCGCCAAAAGGTCCTTCGCGGCGGAGCTCGTCAGTTGAAACGTAGCCTTCCAAAATAATTTCGGCGGTCGCGGGGACTTCAAGGTCAACGGTCTTGCATTTGGTTAGTTCGACGGATTTTTTCCTAAGGAAACCGGCGAAAACCATTTCATCAACATCGCGGGGTAAAGGCGCAGTCGCGGCATAAGTTACAACAGGGTCAGTGCCGATAGCAACAGCCGCTTCGATTCGATTGGAGCCGAGAGCTTGAGCGTCATGGAAATTTTCTGCGCCGTTCTTATGAATATGCCAATGCATACCAGTCGTGCGTGCGTCGTATTTCTGCAAGCGGTACATGCCGACGTTGCGTTTACCGGTCGCGGGGTTTTTCGTAAAGACAAGCGGCAACGTCACGAAAGCTCCGCCGTCACCGGGCCAGCACTTTAGGATAGGAATTTTATCGAGCGACGGATTGACTTCGACGACCTCTTGGCAAGGCGCGTTCTTGACATACTTAGGAAAGTTAATCGCCTTATGCGCCGTCGAGACGATAGAAAAAATATTCGAGCGGTTCTTGAACGACAGATAAGGCAACTTCATAATCTCGCGTATATCGTCCGCCGCGTCGTCGAGTTTCTCCACGCCCAACGCAAGAGCCATGCGCTCATAACTTCCGAACGCGTTCATCAATACGGGCATATCATAGCCGCGCACATTTTCAAACAGCAAGGCAACGTTGCGACTGTCTTTGAACTTCGACACGCGGTCTGTTATCTCTGTTATCTCAAGCTCCGCGCTGACCGGAACTTTTATACGTTTAAGCAAGCGGCGTTCCTCCAACGCGGCAATGAATTCGCGCAAATCTTTGTAAGCCAAAGCCTCATCTCCTCAAAATATATTTCACGACAAGATAGCCGACCTCATAGAGCAACATAACGGGGATAGCGACGGCGACTTGAGTTATCACGTCGGGCGAAGTGACGAGTGCGCCGATTACAAACGAGAAGAAGAATACGTAGCGGCGATACTTGCCTAACTTCTCACTAGTTAATATGCCGAGCTTGCCCAAGACGATAATCACAAGCGGCAACTCGAACACGAACCCGAACGGCAACATTAACAGTATCACGAACTCAAAGTAGCTGCCGAATGAAAACAGCGTCGTTAGATTCTCCGACTCTTCGCCGAAACCCATAAAGAACTTAAGCGCGGTCGGCAGTATCAAGAAGAACGAAAACGCTAGCCCAACGAAAAACAATGTCACCGACGCGGGCACAAGTATTCCTAAGACGGCGCGTTCACCAGTGGTTAAGGCGGGCAAGAAGAATCGCCACACGTGATAAAAAATTATCGGCAGGGCAATCAGGAAACCCGCCGCGATGTCGATTTTAAGATACGTAAAGAAAGCCTCGCCGGGCTTCATGTAGTAAAGCTTGCCGACGGGGAGCGTTAGACAATTTGTTATCTCGTCAAGGAAAAGATAAGCGACGCAACTGCCAAAGGCGATAGCCAGCAGAGATTTTATAATGCGTGAGCGAAGTTCTTCAAGATGTGCCGTCAAACTCATGGTGCCATCGTCTTCGGGCGGAACTTTATCTTGCTCGACCTGCGCGGAGGTCTTTTCAGGTTCGCTCATTTCTTATCGGTGTCAATCTTTGCGGCTTCAAGTTTCTTTTGCTCGGTCTTATCGTCGTCGGAATTCGCCTGCTTGAATTCCTTAATGCTTTGACCCAAAGCTTTGCCAACGCCCGGCAGTTTACCAGGGCCAAAGACAACCAAGCCAATAATCAAAATTAAAATCAGTTCGGGAACGCCGATACCAAACATGCTAATCACTCTCCAAAAATTTTTGCCGATTATATCACAAGTTCTTTTGCGTGTCGAAAATTTTTTTGCGCTAAGCTATAATAGCAGGGGGTGATGTTCATGAAACTTTGGTTGGTGTATGCGCTACTATCGGCAATCTGCGCGGCGTTCGTGTCAATCTTTGGGAAGGTCGGCTTGCAGGGCTTGGACTCGACGACGGCAACCGCAGTTCGCGCAGTCATCATGGCGATATTTTTAATCGGCGTCGTCATTGTGCAAGGGAACTTCTCAAACGTTGCCGACGTATTCGACGACAAGAAAGCATTCCTGTTCATAACGTTGAGCGGCATTGCAGGCGCGTGTCCGTGGCTGTTCTACTTCCTGGCACTCAAGCACGGGAAAATTTCTCAAGTCGCGCCCGTCGACAAGTTAAGCGTCGTGTTCGCGGTAGTGTTGGCGGTGATAATCTTCGGCGAAAAAGTTTCCGCGCTTCAACTCTTGGCTATAATCTTAGTCGCGGCGGGCGGCTTATTGCTTGCAATTTCCTAGACGCTAATCAAATTTTCTGCTATCATTAACAGCGGAGGTGATTTAAGTTGACGGGCAGTAAAATAATTTTCATGCCGTTGGGCGGAGCGCAATCAGTCGGGGCAAGCTGTTACTTCCTTAAGCTCGGCGAAACAAATCTTTTGCTTGACTGCGGCTACGGTTTGACAAACGGAATCAGATTCGCGCCGAAGTTTTCCGCGTTACTTGACGTGCCCTATCTCCAAGATTTTCATCAAGTGTCGCACGTGGTAATCTCTCATGCGCACCTTGACCACGCCGCCGCCTTGCCGGACTTCCTACAGCTAAACGAACGCGCCGCCGTCTACATGACGGACTTGACGCGAGAAATTTTATCCGCGCAGCTGGAAGAGCGATTCACGCGGCTTGAAGAAAATATTTCGTCCGTCGCCTTCTTGCAAAGAATTCCTCTGCCACATCTTAAGATAAGTTTTCATCAAGCGGGGCATATTCCCGGCGCAATAATGACGCTGATAAACTTTCGCGGGAAAAATATTCTTTACACCGGAGACTATTCGACGTTTTCAACGCAACTTGTCGGGGCGGCTCTCTTGCCTAACGTGAAGATTGATATTTTAATCCTTTGCGGACTGCACGCGCGGCACCCGAACTATCGACGCTACGGCGACAGCGACGCCACCTTAAAAAAGCTTCTGAACAAGATTTATCATGCGCTTCGTCACGGCAAGTCGGTTTATTGCCAAGTCACGCAGATTAGCAAGGGCGTCGAACTCATCACGCTGATTAATAAGTTCCTGCCGCAAGCCGAACTTTATATCGATGAACGCGTCATGAAAATCGTTCGCCGCTTCGAGAACTTGCATATCCCGATAATGTGCGAACAGAATCATCCGCTGTCCGTTTTGCCGCGAGCACCCTGCGTCATCTTGTCGACGTTGTCGCCGCCTGTACATTCAAGCTTAGAAATTGTTAATGGAGATTTCTCACTCCACGACGACTTTGCCGCGACTGTTGAATTTGTTCGCCGCGTCAATCCGAAAACTTGCGTCGTAGTTCACAGCCCGCCCGATAAAATTTTTTACACGGGCACGACGCTTGAGCAAGTTTTAATCAATGACCCCGATTCAAGGACAAGTTTTATCTTTCCGCACACAGGCGAACTATTTGAGCTTTGACTTGTTGAGGTCTAAGTCGCGAACACTGTTTGGGCACCTTTCAAAAGTGCTTCGAGCTTTGACAAGGAGGAATTACAATGATAAACCTGAACGACCCGCTTATAAAAAGACTTATCGACAACCTGCACAAGAGCATCGAGCGCAAGAGCAAGAACCTTTCCGCAAATTCCTTCAATAACTACATCATGGAAAATCGCATCATCAAACTTTTTTGCGAAGATAAAACGACTGGCCCGCGTCAAGTTGCCGCCGCCATGAATGCCCGCTACAAGACAAATATGGACAATGAAGACGTTATCCGCATCCTTAAAGCCAACCGCTTAAGTTATCAAGCTAAACGCGCTGAGCTTTTGAATTGGGCGGAAGAAATGATTGATTCTTTTGGAAGGGCACTTGAAACGCAAAGTCAAAAGGATTTCGATGAGTTTATAAGCCTTCGCAACAGGTCAGTCCGCACGAATGACGACGAACGCTATAAAATTCAAGAGCGCGTTGCAAGCCTCATGTTTTATGTTAAGCTCCCCGAACTCGACAGCGGCACCGATGCCGAGACGCTCGAAAAATTCGGCAGCGTCTACATGAAGCATTTTATTTACGACGCCAGCGACTTCCTTAGAAATATTTGCCTTCGCCCAAAGACATCGACTAAGGGCGATAAAAAAGATTCGCAGGCGGAAAAGATTGAGCTACTCGAAAACATGTTGAATCGCTCCGATATGTTGCTTAAGGACTTGCAAGACGAATTCGACGCCCGCATTAAAGAAAGTCATCAAGACGATTTGGTTGAGTTTTTCTCGCGGCTTAACTCGGAAAAATACGGTTGCATTCTCGACGAAGTGTTGAACGCTCGTAACGGTGTCCGCCAACTTCGCAAGGGAAAAGTTCAGCTTCCGCCCGAAATCGGCGGGCTGTTTATTCTTATCGAACGCCTTGCACAATTCATTCGTGACAGCGAAATTAATCCTATCCTCAAGCCTGGTGCCGTTCGCGATATGCGCCTTGATGAGGTGGAGTCCTGCGACTATGAAGGCTCGCCCTTCCTCAACAGCAAGGAGATTAAAAAAGTTAAAGTTCTTTCGCCCGGTTGGGTGTATAAGGATAAAGATGTTCAAATTTCACGCCCGCGCCTTAAAGAGGTCACGGAGTAAGGAGGAGTTTATATGATTATTAATGGAGAAGAGCACAACGATTTGTGCGTAGGGATTGATTTGGGTACAACCAATTCCGTTTTGGCGACGGTGAATATTCGCCCGAACGGAAATATCGTCAGCAAGGTTGTCGACCTCGACAGAGCCGTTGACATGTACAACGCAGGGGCAGGAGCTAAGTTCATGCTTAAGAAAAGTCCTATCCTACCAAGTTGCGTCTACTACAACGACGAAAAAAATTATCAGCCCATAGTCGGCGACTTCGCTAAGGGCAGGTATCCACTTCGCCCTTATCTTGTCGCCAAGTCAATCAAAAGTCAGATGGGTAACGAATTTGTCGAAGGGCTATCATCTAATATTCGTGATAAGACGCCCGCGCAAGTTTCCTCAAGGATTTTGGAACATATGCTAAGGAATGCCGCTAAGATTTATCACTTGGAGAAAATTGACGACGCAGTTATCACGGTGCCCGCCAATTTCGATTTCATCATGAGACAAGCGACTTTGAAGGCGGCGGAACTCGCCGGAATAAAAATAAGAAAGGCGGACGGCTCCCCCAGACAAATTCTATTATCCGAACCACGAGCGGTCATCTATGATTTTATTAATCAAGTTCGCAACGGAGAGATTGCCTACCAGATTTTAGACCTAAGCTCAAAGAAAAATGTTATGGTTTTCGACTTGGGCGGCGGAACTCTCGATATTACACTGCATGAAATTTCACGACGCGAAGACGCGCCCGAAATTTTGAACGTCAAAGACATTGCGACCAATCGTTATACCCTTTTAGGCGGCGATGACTTCGATTTGTGTCTTGCTAAGGCTATGTTCCAAAATTATCTTAATCAATACGCCGACCATGCCGAGATTGTTCAGAAGATACGCAACGAAGAAAAAGGAGTTATGAGTCAGCTGCTAAACTACGCTGAAAATTTGAAACTAGAGGTTAGCGCACAGAAAAGCGACGCGTTAGGCGGCGATAATTCTGGTTGGTGGGAAGACGAAGGCGAAGACTTCCCCGTTGGTGGCAATATCGGCACGACTGGTTATGCTTACAGCGATAACTTCACAGCCGCGCAACTTGAAGAAATTTGGAAAGACTTCATGGGCGATGAACTCACCTTTGACGACTATAAAAACTTAAACGCCGTCACTGAGAAATACGGCATGCAGAAAAATATTATCTTGCCAATTCTCGATGTGCTCAAAAAAGCTTCCGACAAGCTCGGCGATAATGTTGAAGTCGACGCCGTCATCATGAACGGGGGCATGTCGCGCTTTTATATGGTCATCAATCGCTTGAAGAAATTTTTCGGCTTTGAACCGATTGTCGCCCTAGACCCCGACCAAGCTGTTGCTCGTGGCGCGGCTGTTTACCATTACTTTATTCATAAATACGATAAGGAGCTGGCTAACGAAGTTCAAGACGAATTGCCCGCCAAAGAATCAGTTAAGCTTCCTTCACCGCCGCCGCTATCTTATGCAAAGCAAAGCACCCGTCCAAATTTCCTTACACCTAGAACCTTTTCTGGTAATCGTCAAATCACAGCGGCTGATAGGTCAATCGGCGTGGTCTTCGGCAGAAATGTTCTCAATGAAAGTTTTTATCTTGTCACGTTCGGCGGCAATTACGAAGAGATTATTCCCGCCGGTAAGGAATTGCCTTACACCTCAAACAGATTCACCGGCTTTAGACTGCCGCCAGGCAAAAATGTTATTAGCGTCCCTATTGCGCGTTGCGAGGCTGACGGCAATTATAAAATCATTGCTAAGGGAAATATTTCTTTCCCCGAACGCTATTCGCGCATGAAAGAAGATAACTTCGTTACGTTTAGTATCTTCATGGACGAAGACAAAATTATCCGCATGGACGCCGCCACTTGTCGCGACGAACGCGGGCTTGAGTTAATGGATCACGGCACGACGGAAATTTCCATTGCTACGGGCTTTGATAAGGGCGTTAAGACTAAATTAATCGCTCGCTTTGGCGGCAAGGTTAATCCGCGTGCCCAGCTCAATACAATTCGTTCGTTGTGCCGCAATGTCGATGACGCCTTCCGCCGCAGGAATAAAGATTCCAATGTAAAATTCTCCGCGACGCTCAAACTTAACGTAAGCACGATTGTTTCCGCCACGAATCACAGAGATTTCGCCGAACCTTTGTTGCAAATGCTCGACGACGTTAAGAACACTCGCGAAGAGAGTTTTAAGCTCCGCTGTGTGATAATTGCTCGGAAAATCGGCGCGGATTGGACGCCTCAACAAAAAAGACGCCTCGCCCGCATTTGTATTTATCTCTTGGACGAAGAGCTTTACAATCCTGGAATTAATCTCGGCAGACCGCAAGGCTTGAAGATGAACACTAAAATTCAAGCCGTCTACGCGCTGTCGATGTGCGGCAGTGACGACGATATTAACTTGCTCGTGAACCTCCATAACAACGAAAAATTCCGCATGGCTAATCTTTTCACGCACGCGATTACCAAGACGGAAGTCGATTGGATTTACTACGAATTCAAGAAGGATTGCGCGAAAGTTTTATCAGGCTCGCCGACTTCAGCGATTCAAATTTCGGCTCACGCGCTCGGCGTTGCCTTCAAAGTCGACGGACGCCCGACGAACTCTTCAATTAAGCGCGAAACGATTATTACTGACCTGTGCAACGTGATTCGCTCGCGCAACTTGAATAACGTTGAGATTAGCGTTTGCATTTTGGCTATCGGCATGATTTGCGACCGCCGCGCCGTTAATAATCTGGCTCAAAGCGCGTTCGACGCTGCGGAAACTCTCCTTAACGACCTGAATAATATTTACGACGAGAACTTCGCTGAAATGTTTGCTAAGGCTCAAGACGTGGCGCAGAAGATGATTCACGGCGGCGCACTCAGCGCAGAAGAGGAAGAATCCCTTCTCATGAAGTGGGGCATTTGATACGGAAACGCTTATAATTTTTGTCATGGGATTCGTCGCGGCGTTCATTGATTCGGTCGTGGGCGGCGGCGGATTAATTTCCGTTCCAACGCTCATGTGGGCGGGCTTGCCTATGCTAAACGTTCTCGGCACGAATAAATTTGCCTCGACTATGGGAGCCTGCGCGGGCTTTCTAACGTATCTGCGTTCGGGCACGATTGACAAAAAGATTATGCGCGTAATGTTCCCGCTGGCGTTTATCGGCTCGGTTATCGGCGTGTTCGTCGTGCGCGAAGTTCCTTCAGACTTTCTGCGCCCGTTGGTCGTCGTCATGCTGATTGTCATTGCGATTTACTCCGCGGCAAAAAAAAATTGGGGCGCGGATAAAAAATCTGTCCACGTCACCCACAAAAATTATTTGTTCGGTCTTCCGCTGATTTTTATCTTGGGCTTCTATGACGGCTTCTTCGGACCGGGCACGGGTTCATTTATGCTGTTCCTTTATCTGATGATGGGTTACGGCTTTTTAGGAGCCGCCGCCAATGCCCGCGCCGCCAACTTCGCCAGCAACCTCGCCGCCGTGATTGTCTTTACGAGTTTCGGACTAGTGAATTTCGATTACGCGTTGCCAATGGGCGTCGGAATGATTATTGGCGCGTTCTGCGGAGCACGTATGGCAATTTCAAAAGGTGCGGCTTATGTTCGACCGTTGTTTATCGGCATGACCGTAATTTTAATCGGCAAGCAAATCTTAGAGTTAATAGGTGAGTAGGTGAGTAGGTGAGTAGAATTCTGCTAACCTATTTACCTACCCACCTATCCACCTACCCACTTAACAGCCTCTTATCGACTTTGCCCGATTGATTGAGCGGCAAAGCGTCAACGAAAATAATATCCTTCGGCGATTCGGCAGGTGTAAGAGCTTGCCGAATTATTTTTTTGTCGACGCTACCGACGACGTAAGCAACGAAGTTATCACCGCGAACTTTATCAACGACTTTAACGACTGCCGCCGCCTCGACGCCGTTAAGCGCGGAAATTTTGCGTTCAATATCAAGCGCAGAGAGTTTGACGCCGCCGCGATTAATGAAATCCTCGCCGCGCCCCTCGAAGATTAAATCCTCGCCGTCGAAGTGTCCGAAGTCGCCGACAGTCGCGGGCGTGGGAATATTTTCAGCGCGATAAGGCGTATCGACATAAATCAGCCCGTCGCGAATAAAAATCTTCACGCCGTCGAAGGGCTTGCCGAGATTTTGAACGTCGCCCGCGTTATCGGCGGTGATTTTTTTATACGTGACGTAACTTAGCTCGCTCGCGCCGTAGTAGAGGAAAATTTCGGCGTTCGGGAAAGTTTTCATGAGCGAAATACTCTGCGCGGTGGTCAAAACTTGCGAACCGGTGAAAATCGAGCGGATATTTTCAAATTGCTCGCCGCAAGCAGTCAGCAAAGTCAATTTGGCTGGCACGAGATAAATATTCGTCGCGCCCTTGATGAGCTTAAGCCATTCGCGCGGAGAAAATTTATCTGTGGTGATGATTGAGCCGCCCGCGAACAAAATTGCAAGCAAAGTGTTCAAGTTGCCGGTGAAGTCTAAGCTACCGTGCATGAAGACTTTGGACGATTCGTCGACGCGGAAGATTTTGTTTTGAATGGGGAAAAAATCCGTCCAACTCTCGAAAGTACGCGATAAAGTCTTTGGATTAGCAGTTGAGCCGCTGGTCTTGACTTCAAAGACGTTCGAAGCGTTAAATTTTTGCTCCGCGAAGAAATTTGCGGAATAGGGCAATGATACCCGATTGTCCGCCACGTTATCGACTGCCCGCAAAAATTCTTTGTAGCTGAAAATTTTATCGTCGACGGTAAGAAAAATTTTATCGCCGAGAGTTTCAGCTCTTGCTTTGAGTAATTCGTAGAAGTTCATAGTTCACGCCTCGATTAAAATCGCTTCACCAGTGCCGCCCGCGCCCGCAATACTCATTAAGCCGCGCCCGCCGCCCTTCAACGACGCAAGCAAATGAATCATGAGAATCGCGCCGCTCGCGCCGTAGGGATGACCATAAGCCAACGCGCCGCCCAGAGGATTGAACCTGTCGATAAGCTTAGGGTGTGTCCGCTCAAACAGCACGTCGATAACCGCGAACGCCTCGTTGAATTCAATCGCCGCGAGGTCGTCATACTTCAGATTATTTCTAGCCAAGAGTTTATCGGCGACGGCTTGAGCACCACGCGGACTTTCACGGGGATTAACTCCGGCGGTCGCAACGTCGAGAACCTTTGCGGCGGGTGTCAAGTTATGTTGCCTAATAAAAGCCTCACTAGCCAGCACGACGAACGCCGCCCCGTCATTGATACGGCAAGCGTTGCCCGCAGAAATAATCGTGCCTTCGCCCAGCGGCAACGGAGCGCGTTCAAGCAAGCGGCGTGAAAGATTTTTAATGCCCGTATCCTCACGAACGCCCGCGACCTCAACGATAAACTCACGCAGAATATTTTTAGCGTTGGCGGCGCGTTGATGACTTCGCAAAGCCCAAGCGTCAAGCTCGCCTTTAGAAATATTTTCAGCCTCGGCGACGCGTTGAGCACCTTTAAGCATGGCAAGCGCGTCGAGTTCGCCAGGTGAGAATTGCGCCGTCCGATACGCGCCCTGAACGTCGTCAGCAGTCGTCAAGTTGAAGCGCGGGTCGTTCTTATGATAAACCCTCAGCGGTTGAAGCGATGAACTTTCCGCGCCGCCCGCGATGATGACATCAGCAAGCCCGCAGAAAATCTTAGCGTAGGCAATGGCAATAGCTGCCGCGCCGCTCGCGCATTGCCTATCGACAGTCAAAGCCGCCGTTGAATCGTCAAAGCCCGCGTAAAGCGTCATGAGCCGAGCAATATTCCCGCCCGTGCCAACCGCATTGCCGCAAATCACTTCGTCGACGCGCTCAAGGGAAAATTTTTTCTGCAGAGCCTTCAGAACCTCCGCGCCTAACATTTCGGGACGCATCGTTTTAAATTTGGTGTTGGCAACGACGATTGGACTTCGCAAACCGCCAATGATGTAAACGTTCATGACAGCTCACCCGAAACTTTCTTGACGCCCGCGCTCGTTATCTCTAAGCGATTGTTATCGACGTGCAAGGAAAGCGGCTCGCCCGCCGTGATAAAGTTTTTGAACTTGAGCTTGATTGATTGACAGTCGACGAACTCTGCGCAGATTGTCTCCAAGATTAGGAAGGCGGGCACGATTGGCGACTTGAGCTGATGAATCGGATTTTTATCGCCGATTGCCGCTACGAAGTTCAAAACCTCCGACGCCGTAAACACTCGCCAAACCTTTTCCGACGATTGAATTCGACAGCCGAGAGCCGACGCTATCTCTTTGCGCGGACGAATTATCTTGACGACAAGTTCAACCTCTAATGAACTCGCACGCAAGAGAACCATCGACGAATGCTCTTTGACGACCTCAGCCGAAGCATCGAAGATTCCGCGCCTGAATTGCAATTCGATTATCACGAAGTCGACGAACTCATCGAACGCCGATAATTTTTTGGCAAGCTCCCTTATCATTGACATCACTCCAAAAAAAATTGCCCGCCAACCTTCGACGAGCAATTTTTATTCCGGTCGAGAAATATATCTTAGAACATCATGTTAATCAAGTTGCCCATGTTGCCCAATGCCGCCATGTTACGATAAGCATTGCCCGTGTAGAGCGCGGCGGTGTCGAGTTGGTCACCTAGCATAGCTTGAGCGGTGGGGAAGAGCTTATCGGCTTGGCTGTTGGCGAAACTGATATGGTTTTCCGTCTTGCCCGCAAGTCCGTTACTGCCCAAGACAGAGGAAACTTTATCGGGGTCGTTGACAATCGTCTCTGCAAGTTGCGCCTCGTTAATGCTTATGGAACCGTTGCTGTTGACTGTCAAGCCGATTGAGTCGTAAAGTTTGGCTCGATAGGTCGTGTCGCCGAAGGTCGTAGCCAACTGCCCGATACGATTAGAAACGTCTTTGTGATCGCCGAAGAACTTAACCGCGCTGTTGTAGTCGTCGACGAAGCCTTTGACGGTATCAAGAGCCGCCTGCAAGTCTTTGCTGTAAGTCGTCGTCGAAGTAACGTTGCCGTCCTTATCGGTCTCGGTCGTCGTAGTGATTGCGCCTTCCTGTTCGACGCTGAAGTTGTAACCTTTGACTTTTTCGGCGGACTTGCTTAAGTCTTCCATTGTCTCCTTGAATTCAGAATTAAAAGCCGCCTTAGCATCTTCGTAGCTCGACAACACTGCCTTAAGATTAGCATTGACTTCCGTCAAGCCCGCAAGTGAACTCGCCGCGTTGTTTTGGAAACTGCCGTAAGCGTTCCACAGTTGCGCCGTCGCGTCCTGTTTCTTATTGTTGGTGTTGAAGAGCCAGCTGTAATTGTTGACGCCTCCCAACGAATTAATCCCTGCCATTGTAATCACCTTCCTTGAACGAGTTAAAGAACTCTCCTTAAAACTTTTTTTGATTCTACAACATTTGCCGACGGCTTGCAAGAAATTTTTTGCGGCGATGGCGGCAGGATTTTTAATCGGCGCGTTAAAAGTATTACGGATAAAAATTTCAGGAGATGTTTTGATGAAAGAATTAATGTTGGGCAACAAGGCACTTGCTCGCGGGCTGTGGGAGGCGGGCGTTGCGTTCGTGTCGAGCTATCCGGGCACGCCCTCAACCGAGATAACGGAGGAAGCCGTCAAGTTCGACGACATTTATTGCGAATGGGCACCAAATGAAAAGGTCGCAATGGAATCGGCATTCGGCGCGTCGTTGGCGGGCAAGCGTTCCTTCTGCGGACAAAAGCACGTCGGCTTGAACGTCGCCGCTGACCCTCTTTACACGTTGAGTTATACGGGCGTCAATGCGGGCTTAGTCGTCGTGGTGGCTGACGATGCGGGCATGCATTCTTCGCAGAACGAACAGGACAGCCGTCATCACGCAATAGCCGCCAAAGTTCCAATGCTTGAGCCTTCAGACTCCGCAGAGGCTTTGAACTTCGCCAAGCTTGCCTATGATATATCGGAGCAATTCGACACGCCCGTTATAATCAAAATGTGTACGCGGGTTGCGCACAGTCAATCAGTCGTCGAAACGGGCGAGCGCGTCGAATACTCTAAGGCTTACGAAAAGAACATCG
>CAMNLS010000013.1 GCA_946543495.1 uncultured Selenomonadales bacterium
GGTGGACGGGTATCCCGCTTGCCAAAATGTTGACGGGCGAACGCGAAAAGCTCTTGCACTTGGAAGATACACTGCATGAACGCGTTGTCGGTCAAGATGAGGCAGTTAAAGCCGTCAGCGAGGCTATCCTCCGTGCCCGCGCAGGTATCAAAGACCCCAATCGTCCAATCGGTTCGTTCATCTTCTTAGGACCTACAGGCGTCGGCAAAACGGAATTGGCTAAGGCTTTGGCGGAAGCACTCTTCGACGACGAACGCAGTATCATTCGCGTTGACATGTCCGAATACATGGAGAAACACACCGTCGCAAGATTAATCGGCGCGCCTCCTGGTTATGTCGGCTACGACGAAGGCGGGCAATTAACTGAAGCTGTGCGCCGCCGTCCTTACAGCGTCATCTTGCTTGATGAGATTGAGAAAGCTCATCGCGACGTGTTCAACGTGTTATTGCAAATCCTTGACGACGGACGCTTGACGGATGGTAAAGGGCGCGTCGTGAACTTCAAAAATACCGTTATCATCATGACGAGCAATCTCGGTTCACAGGAAATTCTTCAGCGGGCGAAGATTGGATTCATCACGAATAAAGCCTTTGCCGAAGCCGAAAGCATCATCAAAGACTTGCTTAAAGATTACTTCCGTCCGGAGTTCCTCAACCGCATTGATGATATTATCGTCTTCAAGTCGTTGGCTAAGGAGCAAGTCAAAGCTATCGCGGAAATTCTGCTTAAGACGCTCGGCGAACGTCTTAGCAAGCAGGCAAATATAAATCTCACGTGGACGCAAGGCGCAGTTGATACGCTGGCTGATAAAGGCTTCGACGCGAACTACGGAGCGCGACCGCTTAAACGTCTCTTGACGCGCACAGTTGAAACGGAGCTTAGCAAGAAGATTATCGCGGGTGAAGTCAAGGACGGCGACACGGTGGAGATTGACTTTGACGGAGACTTCACCTTCAACGCTAAGAACACTTCAACCGTTAAGCTTGATAAATAATCCTCAGCCATAAAAAAATTTATCCCCGATGATGAATCGGGGAATTTTTTTTGTAACAAATCGGCTCGGCTTGCGTATAAGGGACAGAAAACAAAATCAGAAATTCAAAACGAAAGGGAGTAATCAAAATGACGAACACGATTAACAACGGAGCACTTTACAGCGAGGAACTTCTCAGCGAAGAGCAACTCAACACGGTGCAAGGCGGTCTCGCAACGGAACTAATTATAGCAGGGGTCACCTTCCTGGTTGAGCGCGGATTTTCGGAGGCAGATAGCCTTAGAGACTTCATACACTCGGACGATTACAAGAAGATGAGCAACTCCGATAAGAACATGCAACTCGGTAAGAGATTGGCAAACTCGGTCGCGTTCAATGCGGCTATTGGTGGAATTGCAACCCCGTTTGCGGTTGTAGGGGCGCAGATAGCCTTGAGGACTAAAGGCACCGGCGATGACATCCGCCACGGCATAGAAAAAATCTTCTAATGTCTCCAATAAAAAAACTATCCCTCGACAAAGCGTCGGGGGATTTTGATTTTCAGTGACCAGACTTCTTAAAGCGTCCGCCGACAATATCATTAACGGGATAGATAGTCACGAAGGCTCGCTCGTCCATGTCCAAGACAATTTCTTTGAGCTTGTCGACTTCAAGACGCGTGACGACGCAATACAGAATTTCCTTGCTTTGGCGAGTGTAGCCGCCTTCGCCGTGCAGGAGCGTGACGCCGCGTCCAAGCTTAGTGTTAAGCTCGTCCGTCAATTCATAGGGAACGTTCGTGACAATCATCACCGCGTACATCTCATCAAGACCTTTAATCACAATGTCAATCATCTTAGCAATCACGAAGTAGGCGAACAGCGAATACATTGCCTTATCCCAGCCGAAGAGCAGTCCCGCGCCACTCAAGATAAAAAGATTTATGAACATGACGACTTCGCCGACTGACCAAATAGTTTTCTTGTCGACGATGATAGCAACAATCTCTGTGCCGTCGAGGGAGCCGCCCGCCCGCATTATAAGTCCTACGCCTATACCGTCAATGATTCCACCGAATATCGCCGCCAGGAACGGGTCGTTCGTGACCTTATCGAACTGTCCAATCACTTCCGACCAAACACTAAGGAAGCAGACTGCAACAATCGTAGCGATGACGAACGGCTTGCCAATCTGTTTATACGCCAGCCACAGGAACGGAATATTAAACAAGATAAGGAAGACGCCCAGCGGCAAGCCCGTAACGTATTGCGCCATAATCGATAAGCCGACAACGCCGCCATCAATAACTTCATTAGGAATCAAGAAAAGTTCAAGCCCGCAAGCCGCAATCACCGCACCCACGCAAAGTTGAATATATTTCTTCACGTAAGCGGCGACGTTGCTTCGCGGAATTTTTTTATCAGTCATCATATCACCTCGCCACGATTATAAACTATCAACGAAATTTGTAAACAACGCAGGAATTTTTCACAACGCGGCAAATACCAACTTTAGATTTAACAAGGAGGCGATGTAATGCTTAAATCCTACGACGTGACGGAATTGCGCGTGGGCATGAAAGTCGGGCGTGCCGTTAAAGACTTCGACGGCAAAGTAATTATAAAATCTGGCGTTCAGCTTACTTCAGAAATGCTCGACAGTCTGCGCGGTAAAAATGTTTTCTCAGTATATATCGACGTGACAGCCGAAGACTATAATCCCACTAGTGCAAGTCAAGACCACTTGCTCGACGAAGAATATCTTAAATGCTACAAAAATTGCTTTACACTCACGCAGAATCTTTATTACGGCTTCGCTAACACTGGCAAGCTTGACAAGGCACAGCTCGTGGAAATTGTTCGTGCAGATAATATTTCCGAACTTTGCGATGACGGCGTTAAAGCGATAACGCAAATTCATAACATGAAACGCGACGGCGATTATGTAATTCATCATGCACTTAACGTCGGAATATTGGCGGGGATTATGGCGCATTGGCTCAACTATCGGGCAACGCAGGTCGGCGAGTTGGTTATCACGGGTCTCCTCAGCGAGATAGGCAAGATGAAAGTTTCAAAGGGCATTCTCAACAAGACGGAAAAGCTTGACGACGAGGAGCTTGCTGAAGTTCGTAAACATGTTGTCTTCGGATATGCGTTGCTTATGGAGTCGCCGCTTAAGAATTTAAGGAATGTTCTAATGGGCGTTTTACATCATCACGAACGTTGCGACGGTTCAGGCTATCCTAGCAAGCTCAAGGTCGATAAGATTAGCGACTTCGGCAAAATTATTGCGATACTCGACATCTATGACGCTATGGCGACGAATCGTTCCTACGCCAAAAGGAATTCGCCCTTCGATATAATTAAAGTTTTGTATGGCGACGCGTTGGCGGGCAAGCTTGATACGAATTTCTGTCTTGTCTTTATTAAAAGACTTTTGCAAGCGATTAACGGTAACTGGGTCGGGCTAAGCGACGGGCAACGCGCCAAAATTGTTTATCTTGATGATTCGCGGGTTACATCGCAACCCATTGTGGAGACTACTAAAGGGGAATTCATTGATTTGAATCGACGTTCTGATTTGAAGGTTGTAGCACTCCTCACCGCGCAAGAAGCTAGCTAATATAACGTTAATGTACAACAATAAATAAAGATTTATCGCGCAACGCTTAACATCATTTTGAAGGTATGATATACTTTTTAAAAATGTTAATTCAAAGATGGAGTTAAGTTATGCTAAACGTTAAAAGATTAGACGAATACGAGTTGCAGTTTATATTAAGTGATTTAAGTGCGAGAAGCATGGCGGCTATCGGGATAGAACTAATGGACGGCGAATACTATCTGCGCGGAATAAAAATAACTCTTGAGCAAGCAGAGGATTTAGCTGATTACTATTACATAACGGGCGAAGAGCCGACGAATTATGAAGAGGCGCAAGCTTATTTGCAAAAGTATTATAGTTCGTATTGAGCGTCAACGATTATAAAAACCCTTCGGCTTATGTCGGAGGGGTTTTCTTTAACAGGAGGAAACATAACTTGCTTAAGAAAAAATTTAAAGTGGTCTCTGCGTTTCAACCAACGGGCGATCAGCCTAAAGCGATTGAATCACTTGCGGAAGGCATTGACGGCGGCTTAAAGTCTCAAGTGCTTTTGGGCGCGACGGGTACGGGCAAGACCTTCACCATTGCTAAAGTCATTGAACAAGTTCAGTTGCCAACGCTCGTCATTGCCCATAACAAGACCCTTGCCGCGCAACTTGCCGCCGAGTTCAAAAGTTTTTTCCCAGATAATTACGTCGGCTACTTCGTCAGCTACTACGATTACTATCAGCCCGAAGCCTACATTGCCGCGACGGATACTTACATTGAGAAAGACGCCTCAATCAACGATGAGATTGACCAAATGCGCCATTCGGCGACGTGCAGTCTCTTCGAGCGGCGCGACGTGATTATTGTTGCCAGCGTATCTTGCATTTACGGCTTAGGTTCGCCCAAAAGTTACTATAAGCTCCTCTTGCATGTTAGGGTTGGACAAGTCATTCCGCGTGATGAAATTTTACGGCGGCTGATTGAAATTCGCTACGAACGCAACGACATGATTATTGAGCGCGGTAACTTCCGTGTGCGCGGCGATACAATCGAAGTCACGCCTGCGGGCTATAACGGTCGGGCGATTAGGATTGAACTGTTCGGCGATGAGGTCGATAAGATTAGCGAGTTCGAGATTTTGACGGGTAAGATTATCGGACGCCGCGACGAAGTGTTTATCTTCCCTGCGTCTCACTACGTTACGGACATTGAAGACTTGGAACGCGCCGAAAAAAATATTCGCGCCGAGATGATAGCGCAAGTCGAAAACTTCACGGCGGCAGGAAAATTAATTGAGGCGCAACGCATTGAGCAACGCACGCGCTTTGATTTGGAAATGATTCAAGAAATGGGCTACTGTTCGGGAATAGAAAATTATTCGCGGCATTTGACTGGACGCAATGAAGGCGAGCCGCCATTCACGCTGATAGATTATTTCCCAGAAAAATTTTTAACGGTCATCGACGAATCACACGTAACACTTCCACAACTTCGGGCAATGTATGCGGGCGACAGGTCGCGCAAGTCTTCGCTGATAGAAAACGGCTTCCGCTTGCCCAGTGCCTTAGACAATCGCCCGCTGACCTTCGACGAGTTCAACGAAAAATTTTCGCAGATAGTCTACGTCTCCGCCACGCCCGCCGATTATGAGCTTGCCGAGTCTCAAAACACCGTCGAACAAATCATCAGACCAACTGGACTTCTTGACCCGCTTGTCGAAGTGCGCCCGATAACCAATCAGATTGATGACCTCATTGCGGAAATAAATTTGCGTGTGGCGGCGAATGAACGAGTTTTAATCACGACGTTGACGAAAAAATTCGCGGAGGAGCTAACCGACTACCTTAGCGGCGTCAAGGTTCGCGTGAAGTATTTGCACTCGGACGTTGTGACATTGGAGCGGGCGGAGATAATCCACGACCTCCGCGCAGGCAAATTCGATGTGCTTGTCGGAATAAATTTATTGCGCGAAGGCTTGGATATGCCGGAGGTTTCATTGATTGCAATCCTCGACGCGGACAAGGAAGGCTTCCTGCGTTCGGATACGTCTTTGATTCAAACAATCGGACGGGCGGCGCGGAATGTCAATGGCAAAGTAATTCTCTACGCAGACAAGGTGACGGATTCGATGCGGCGGGCAATGGACGAAACCTCACGGCGGCGGACGATTCAAGAGGCGTACAATAAAAAATTCCACGTGACACCCAAGACGATTCAAAAGCCGATTGCCCCGTTGATTGAATTGCCTCTTAAGAAGTCCGATAAAAAACCAAAGTCAGCAAGCGAGCTTATAAAGAAATTGACGCCCGCGCAGAAACGGAACTTAGTAAAAAGTTTAACCGCCGAAATGCGAGAGGCATCAAAGAACTTGGAATTTGAACGCGCCGCCGAAATGCGCGACATAATTTTAAAGCTGGAAGAACACTTGTAAATTTTATTTAATAAAAAGGATTTGATATCATGAGTAACAATTTTGGTAGCCCCCTTAGCGGAGGCAGTTCTTCGTCAAGCTCCGTTTCTTGGAGCGGCGCAACGAAGATTACTTCGGCGGGCACTTACTCAAGCAAGACTTATACCTCCTCGACTGCCGATGAAAACGCCGTGCTCGTCTCTTTAGCGTCGGGAACAGTCAACCTTGTCAATCCGACCGTCACTAAAAGCGGCGATTCCGATGGCGGCGACAACTGCAACTTCTACGGCATTAACTCCGCTGTAATGGCTATGGGCGGCGGCAACGTTTCAATCACGGGCGGCACAGTCACGGCGATTGCTAAAGGGGCTAATGGCGTCTTCAGTTATGGTGGCAATGGCGGCACTAATGGCGCGGATGGCGACGGGACAACCCTTTACATTTCCAATACTACAATAAAGACGACGGGCGATAACGGCGGCGGTATCATGACGACGGGCGGCGGCAATACCGTTGCTAAGAATTTGACGATAACAACAACTGGTCAATCCTCCGCGCCGATAAGAACTGACAGGGGCGGCGGTTACGTCACAGTTACAGGAGGTTCTTACACGTCAAGCGGTCTCGGTTCGCCCGCGATTTATTCAACCGCTGATATTGTCGTTGAGAGCGCGACGCTTACTTCTAACCTTTCCTAAGGCGTCTGCATTGAAGGCAAGAATTCTGTTGCGTTGACTGATTGCACATTGACGGCAAGCAACACTTCAACCAATGGTCAAGCTCAATTCCTTGATGCGATTATGATTTATCAATCGATGTCTGGCGACGCGGACAGCGGCACTTCAACTTTCAGCATGACGGGCG
This sequence comes from uncultured Selenomonadales bacterium, assembly GCA_946543495.1. Classification (GTDB taxonomy): domain Bacteria; phylum Bacillota; class Negativicutes; order Selenomonadales; family Selenomonadaceae; genus Quinella. The sequence goes on from CAMNLS010000013.1 coordinate 6,844, forward strand.
GCGTCCTCAACAACACGTCGGGGCACCTCTTCCACGTGACGAACACCAGCGCGATTATCAGTCTTAGCGGCGTCACGATTAACGACAGCGGCGACGGCGTTTTATTATCCGTCTGCGATGACGGCTGGAGCGGTGCATCTAACATTGCGACGCTTAACGCAAGCGGGCAAGAACTCACAGGCGACATTCTCGTCGGCAGTGATTCAACTTTGACGCTTAACATTTCTGATTCATCGACGTTCACGGGCAATCTTTCCGGCTCCATAACAAACGCAAGCGGCACTTCCAAATCCACGAGCTTAGGTACGGTTAATGTCTCGTTGGATTCGTCGAGTAAGTGGTACTTGACTGGCGACACTTACGTTACGTCTTTTGAAGGCACGGCGGCGAACGTCATCACGAACGGCTATACGCTCTATGAGAACGGAACGGCTCTCGACGGCACGACAACGACTGAAGAAGATTCAAAAGAGATAACGTTGACTACTGGCAATGACACGCTCGGCAATACAATCGCGGGCGCAACGATTCAGGCTTTGGCTGGCAATGACTCAATCCGCAACTACGCGGCGGCAACAAGCGTCTCAATCATCGCGGGCAAGGGCAACGATACCATTCGCAACTATGGCGACTCCTCCACAATCGAAGGCACGGCGGGTAAGAATTATCTTTGGAACCGCGCAGATTATGTTTCAGTCATCGGCGGCACGAGCAAGGATACTATCAAGAACACTTCAAACGGCAACTACGTCACGATAAGCGGCGGCAACGGTGCTGACGACATTGATAACGACGGCTCAAAAGTCACAATTTACGGCGGCGCAGGGGCTGATGACATTGACAACGAAGGCTCAAGAGTTTCAATCAACGCGGGCGACGGAACTGACACGATTAAGAATTCCGCTTCAACCGTCACGATACTCGGCGGCGCAGGCAACGATTACATTGTAAATACTGGCACCGGCGTTACAATCGACGGCGGCGCAGATGATGATACACTCTTGGGCAGTAGCAATAGTGATACCCTCTACGGCGATGCGGGCAATGATTCAATCGTTGGCAAAGCGGGCGACGATAAACTTTACGGCAACGACGGCAACGACACACTCTCGGGCGGCGCAGGTAATGACTCACTGAGCGGCGGCAATGGCAAAGATATATTGTTTGGTAGCAGTGGCAAGGATATATTGTTTGGCGGGTCGGGCAACGACAGTTTAAATGGCGGTTCAAATGCGGACACGCTATCTGGCGGCAGTGGTAAGGATACACTCTTGGGCGGCACGGGCAATGACTCGTTGCGCGGCGGTACTGGCAATGATTCATTGTGGGGCGGAACTGGTAACGATATTTACTATTATGCGCAAGGCGACGGCAAGGACGTTATCTATGGATTCGAGGACGGCGACACCTTAACGCTTGATAATCTGACGTTCACTTCTTCCTACAGCACGACGACGGGCGCACTTACCCTCACAGTTGACGGCGGCTCCATTACTCTTAAAGAAATATCGGCGACGACGTTCAAAATAAACGACAAAACCTACACGCTCAACAGCAAAAAGACTAAGCTAACAACGGCATAATAAAAATATATTAAGGTAAAAAAAATCCTCCGTATTGTTGCGGAGGATTTTTTTTGTTATCATTGCAAAAAACATTTGGAGGGTTCTTCAATGGGGCTGAAAACTAAGTTAGTTCTTACGGTCAACGTGATTGTTATTGTCGCGTCCACAATCATGGGGGTTATCGGCTATCTTCGCGCGGAGGAAAGTTTTATTCGAGCAATGCAGATGAAAGTCGGCTCTGACGTGAATTCTTTGGCGGAAATTGTGAATGCACGCTACGAGGGAAATTGGAGCTTACGCAATGGAGTCCTCTACAAAGGCGAGCGGAATATGGAAAAAGAAAGCGACCTATTCGACGAGCTTAGCAAGACTTTCAACGGGCAAATTACAATATTCAACGGTGATACCCGCGTCGTAACGACTATGAGAACTGTATCTGGCTCAAGGGAGGTTGGCAGTAAGGCTTCGCCCTTTATCGTTCAGAAGGTCATAAAAGAAAGACAACCATATTACGGGCAAATGAATGATAATCTGCTTGACGAACACTACGCGGGCTATCTGCCGATTAAAGACGCCTCTGGCAGTGTACTCGGAATGATTTTTGTCGGCTTTAATGTCGGCGACATGAACAAGACTATTGAAGATATGATTACGTCAATGGCGGTTATAGTTGTCGTGGTTGTATTCTTTTGCATTTTCTTTTCTAGTACTCTTATTGGCGACCAGCTTAAACAAATTTATGTTATCGTTGACAGCATGAAGAAGATAGCAAGCGGCAACCTGCGCGAACCTAATTTGAGAATAACGACCCATGACGAATTCGCAATGCTTGTTGAGAGCGTCAACGACATGAAGAATCGCCTCACAGTGTTATTGGCTAAAATCACGAACAGTTCAGAGCGGCTCGCGCTGACAGGTCAAAGACTTACAGACAGCACGCAACGCGCTAATAAATCTATCGCAACGGTTAAAGAAACTATGAATACACTAACGGAGGGCGCAATCGAACAAGAAGAAAAAATTCAAGCTCTTGAAGAAAAATTTACAGTGATGACTGACAAAATGGACGGGCTTAGCATAACGGCTTTGCAAATGCAAGAGGTAGCGGACGGTAGCTCGGCAAGCGCGAACGAGGGAAAATCTAAGCTTGACGTTTCTATTGCCATGATGAAAGAAATTGAAGTAAAAGTCGGCTCATCGGCAAAGATTATCGGCGATTTGGGCAATCGTTCGGACGAAATTGGGCAGATTATTGAAGCCATTTCAGCTATAGCAAATAAGACAAATCTTTTGGCATTGAATGCGGCAATAGAGGCGGCGCGTGCAGGCGAACACGGCAAGGGCTTTGCAGTCGTGGCAGATGAAGTTCGTAAGCTAGCGGAGCAATCTGGCAGTGCGGCTACTTCAATCGGCGAGCGCATTGCCTCAATTCAGGCTGATACAGCAACGGCAGTCGAATCGATTGAGGAAGGCACAAAGAGCGTAGCGGAAGGCACGCAATCAGTATCGGAAACGGGCGAGGCTTTCGTCGGCATACAAGCCCAAACGGAAAGACTTGCTAAGAACGTTGAAAAGACTTTAATGGACGTTGGAGAGGTCTTTGAGAGTAACCAAGAAATTTTTGCGGCAATTCAACGCGTCCGGGAAATCGCTGACAAGTCAACCGATAATGCCAACGCCGTAAACATAGCGACACGCGAGCAAACTGCTACAATGCGTGCTGTTGAAGGCGCAAGCAAAGTGTTATTGAATCTTGCTAACGAAATGCGCGGCGAAGTGGCGCAGTTCAAATTGTAAGGAGAAAAGCTCTTGGACGTTGCGATTAAAGCGGAGCACCTCACGAAAGTTTATCGGATTTACGAAAGGGAAGTTGACCGACTCAAGGAGACGTTCCACCCGTTCCATAAACGCTACAGCAAAGACTTCTACGCGCTTAACGATGTGTCGTTTGAAATAAGGCGCGGCGAAAATATCGGACTGGTCGGCAAAAACGGCGCGGGCAAGTCGACGTTGCTTAAAATTATTACGGGCGTCCTCACTCCCACGAGCGGCACTTTGGAAGTCAACGGGCGTATTGCGTCGCTTTTGGAACTGGGCGCAGGCTTCAATCCGGAGATGACCGGCGTTGAAAATATTTACATGAACGGACTTTTAATTGGGCACAGCCGCGACGTTATGGACGCAAAGATTGATGACATTATCGCCTTTGCTGATATTGGCGAGTTCATTAATCAACCCGTCAAAACGTATTCGTCGGGAATGTTCGCGCGCTTAGCGTTCGCGGTTAATGCCTTCGTTGAACCAGACATTTTGATTGTCGACGAGGCGTTGAGCGTGGGCGACGCGTTCTTTCAAAGCAAGTGTATGGATAAAATGCGTTCGATGATTAATGGCGGCGTGACGGTTATTTTTGTAAGTCACGATACCTTCGCCGTTAAGAATCTTTGTGAACGCGCGTTCCTCATGAAGTCGGGGAAAATTTTAATGGACGCGTCCGCTAAAGAAGTCGTCGAAGTCTATCGCAACATGCTGATTGAATCACGCGGCTCCCTCACCGACGAGCAAGCCGAATTCCAAAATAATCTTGCTGACAATCTGCGCGGACAAGGCGATAAAGAATCCACTGACATTTCAACGGAAAGTCTCGAACGCGGCAAAGAAACGTTCCTTAAGAACGCAACCTATCAACGCGGCGGCGACGGGCGGGCGGTCTTTGAAAATGTTCAGCTCCTCGACACGGACGGCAAGCTCATCAATGAAGTTATCTTCGGGCATAAAGTTATCTTGCGTATGGTCGTCCGCTTTAAAAAGGATGTCGCGTTCTTGGGCATGGGCTATCACATTCGCAACGCTACGGGGATTGATTTAGTCTATACCGATTCGCGCTTCAATGATACTAAAGCTATCGTTGACGCGAAGGCGGGCGAAGTCTACGTTATCGATTGGCAGTTCAAAGTTGAGCTTAGGCAGGAGCTTTACGATATTGCTTGCGTTATTTCCTCGCCCGTCGATGAAACGTTGAGCGCGGTTGAGTTGTGCGACTTCGTGCCGTGCGCAGTTCAATTCCAAGTCATCAGCCCGAATGCTTATTTAAGTTTATCGGGCGGCTATGTTCATTGGCATAACGATTTAACAGTTCGGCGCGTCGATACGAAATGATTCAATGAGAGGGGAAACTTTTGTGACAATGGTAAAAGATAAAAGGCTTTGGTATGTAGACCCTCCGAAGACACCACGCGATAAGATTGCAATAAACGTTCCAAAAGGCAAGCGCGATGTTTATAGGCGAGCGGCGGCGGAACTTGGCTTAAGCTTGTCGATTTTGATTCAAAACGGAGTGGAAGAGTTCATATTAAAACAAGCGGACGAAGAATTCATTTCAAAGCTAAAAGCCCAAGAAAGATTATCTAAGGAGAAGCAGAAACTCATTGCGGCATTTGAGATATTGCCAAAAGATTCACGGCGGATTGTCTTAAAGCTTGTTGAAGACTTCGCGGCGAAAGTTTCTGCGGCTGAATGATTGATAAAAAAATTTTTTGGTTTATAATAAGCTGAATAAAATATGGAGGCGAAATTTTTGTGGAGACTTCGGAAGTTCAAAAGTTCAACCTAAAAAATTTTCTCTCGACAAAGGGCGCGACGATTGCGGCGGCAACAGTGGCTGTCGTTGGCGTTGGAGCTCTTGGTATTTCAAGTTCAGTGGCGAATGGCGATGATATTGTTCGCGGCGTGCGGGCGGAAGGTCAACCTATCGGCGGCATGGATAAAAGAAGTGTGGAAAAGTTTTTCACGAACGTTGCCACGCAGAAGATTCACGAGCTTAAGTTCCGCTACGAAGGCGAAGAGTTCATAATCACGCCCGAAGAAATTAATTTGACTGCGCTGGTTGATAAGGCGACGCAAGAGGCTTTTGCCTACGGGCGCGGCGGTTCGACTATCGGCAACTTCAACGAGCAAATTAAATGTATGCTCAACGGGCGCGACGTTAAACTTGCCGCTCAATATGATTCAACGCTCCTTGACGAAAAACTTTCCAACATCGCCGCGCAGATTAATCGCGACCCCGTCAACGCTGTCGTCGAATTCTCTTCAAGCGGCGCGATTGAGAAAATACCAGGCATCATCGGCAAGCGGCTAAACATTGAACAAGTCGCCGAGAGCTTGCAAGCACCTCTTACGACGTTGAACTTGCCGAGCGGCGCGATTGACCTCGTGCCGGAAGATATTAACCCCTTCATAACGACGGAGGACATCGCCAATATTGATTCAGTTCTTGGAACTTACAGCACTCATTATTATCCCGGCGACCGCGGCGATAACATTTGGCTTGCCGCTAACTCAATCTCCCATAAAATTGTCAAGCCGTCGTGGACGTTCTCTTTTAATGATACCGTCGGCGAACGCACTTGGGACGCTGGTTATAAAGTCGCGGGCGTGATTATCAATGGTAGACCTGCGGAGGACTACGGCGGCGGCGTCTGTCAAGTTAGCTCGACGCTTTATAATGCAGTCTTGCTCGCCGGACTCACGCCCACTGAACGCACGCCGCATTTCTATCAATCTACTTACGTCGCGCCGGGCAGAGACGCTACCGTTGCCGATGGTTATCTTGATTTCAAGTTCCGCAACGACTTGCCGCACAACGTCTACCTTATAGCGGAGGCTTACGGCTCAACCTTAAGCGTTTACATATTGGGCACGAAAGCTGACCTTGGCGGCGCGGATATTGCCATTGAACGTGAAGGCTCGGATATGTCGCCGTCAATCTATCGCGTATGGTACAGCGGCAATGAGGTCATTAAAAGTGAGTTCCTGCATACCGACGTTTACGAATTGCCTAAGCCTAGAGAGGAACCTCGCCAAGCTTAATGGAGTGATTAAATTGGATAAGACAGTTGCCGTAGCGATGAGCGGTGGAGTTGACAGCTCGTTGACTGCGGCTCTTTTGTTGGAACGCGGCTTTAACGTGTTCGGCGTGACAATGCTCCTTGACGACGATAAAAATATTTCCGACGCCCGCAAGGTCTGCGAACACTTAGGAATAAGACATCACGTCGCGGACTTCAGGGAGATTTTCCGCGCAAAGGTCGAGAATTATTTTGTCGCGGAGTATCTTAAAGGGCGCACGCCGAATCCCTGCGTCCGTTGCAATCGTGAAATAAAGTTCGGCGCGTTGTTCGACTTCGCGGAAGAACTTGGAGCAGATTTTTTATCGACGGGGCATTATGCGCGGATTATCTTTGAGGACGGGCGATTTAAATTAAATAAAGCTGTCGACATTCGCAAAGACCAGTCATACGTGCTTTACAACTTGACGGCGGCGAAGCTTGCTAAGATTCTTTTGCCGCTCGGAGAGTTTACAAAAGACAAGACGCGCGTCCTTGCCGCAGAATTGAGGTTGCCGGTTGCGCATAAGCCCGACAGTCAAGAAATTTGTTTCGTGCCCGACGACGACTATAAAAAGTTCATCGCAAGCCGTGAACCTTCCGCGCAGGCATTACAAGAGGGCGAAATTGTCGACGCGGGCGGAAAAGTTTTGGGACATCATCAAGGCGTTGCAAATTACACAATCGGTCAACGTAAAGGCTTGGGCATTGCCGCGCCGCAACCGCTTTACGTCACGCGGCTTGACGTTGCAAAGGGTCAAGTCATCGTCGACACGAACGAAAAACTTTTTGCCAATACGTTGACGGCTCGCGACGTTCATTGGATTTACAAGCCGACACTCCCGAAGACATTGCAAGCAAAGATTCGTTATGGCTCGCGTGTAGCGGCGTGCACCGTTGACGAGGCAGAAAATTTTTTGCGCATGACATTCGCCGAGCCTCAACGCGCTATAACACCAGGTCAATCGGTTGTCTTCTACGACGGCGAAGAAGTTTTAGGCGGAGCCGTCATTGATTAATTTAATTGCACGGGTAAAATTTTCGATAAACTTTCGAGAGGTGAGGCGAAATGGCAAACAACGCAAATATAATGATGATAGCTCCGAATCAACCGGCATCGTCGCCGCGTACACAGACAACTTCTTCAACGCGGGCGAATTCGACGCCAAAATATAGACAGTCGACACGAGCAAGCAAAAGAAATTTCAACTCGACTTTCGATAAGGTCAATGCCAAGCTCGATGAAGTCAAGCAAAGTATTCAAGACTTGATTGACGCTGAACAGACAGCCGCGCAGGTCGAACCGGACACGAAAGAATTTGATACGGAGACTGATAAACAATTAGCTCAAGGAAAGAGCGACACTCCGCAGGATGCACCTCAGCAGGACGAAAAAATTTCTTCCAAAGATAAGCCGAAGGATACAAAGCCCTTGCAAGAAGAGCCAACTGCGGATATTTCTTTTACTAAAGGTAAGGAAGATATAAAGCCTGTCGAGGCAAATGAGCCTGTCGAAGAAAGCCCTAACACGGATAATCAACCTGTAAATTTCTTCATGGCGAGTAGTATGGCGTATCTCTTCGGAATGAACTCGGAAGCACTCTTGGCGACAAAGCCTGTTATATCTTCCGAACCTTTGAAAGTTGGCGACGTTCAAGAAATTTCAACTGCACCAAATTTAATGACGCTTATACCGCAGCAAGGTGGCAACAATGCACAGTCGATGTTGAACATGTTAGGCAGTAGGTCATGGCGACCGATTGAACTTCAGCCGACGCCGCAATCACAACCAGTAGACGTTCCTGTTCAGCTAACGCCGCAAGCGCAATCCGTTGAAGTTCCTGTTCAGCCGACGCCGCAATCACAACCAGTCGACGTTCCTGTTCAGCCAACGACGCAAGCGCAAACCGTTGACGTTCCTGTTCAGCCAACGACGCAAGCGCAAACCGTTGACGTTCCTGTTCAACCAATGACGCAGACTCAAGCCGTTGACGTTCCTGTTCAACCGACGACGCAAGCGCAATCCGTTGACGTTCCTGTTCAACCGACGCAACAAGCACAACCAGTAGACGTTCCTGTTCAACCGACGACGCAAGCGCAAACCGTTGAAGTCCCTGTTCAACCGACGACGCAAGCGCAAGCCGTTGACGTTCCTGTTCAACCAATGACGCAGACTCAATCCGTTGACGTTCCTGTTCAACCGACGCAACAAGCACAACCAGTCGAAGTCCCTGTTCAGTCGACGACGCAGGCGCAAACCGTTGACGTTCCTGTTCAGCCGACGCCGCAAGCGCAACCCGTTGAAGTCCCTGTTCAGTCGACGACGCAGGGGCAAACCGTTGACGCTCCTGTTCAGCCGACGACGCAAGCGCAATCCGTTGACGTTCCTGTTCAACCGATGACGCAAGCGCAACCCGTTGACGTTCCTGTTCAACCGATGACGCAAGCGCAACCCGTTGAAGTCCCTGTTCAGCCGACGACGCAGGCGCAAACCGTTGACGTTCCTGTTCAGCCGACGACGCAAGCGCAAACCGTTGAAGTCCCTGTTCAGCCGACGACGCAAGC
>CAMNLS010000014.1 GCA_946543495.1 uncultured Selenomonadales bacterium
GTTCCACGTCGAAAGATTTTTGTTCGATGAGGACTTTGGTCGCGGGGATATAGGCATCGATATAACCTTGCGGCACGGGAACTTCAAAATCGATAAACTTATCTGGGTCATCAACGCCGAAGATATTTTTAAGCAGTGCCCGCCAGAATTTTTGAGTTTCGCCCTTCTCGTAGCCGCGTTCATGCCAGTCCATTGAAAAGATTTTTGCTACGTGTGCAATATCGATGTCATTCATGAAAAATCGCCTCCCGCGCAGATTATAGCATAGGCTTAGGATTCGCGCTTAAAAGTTCCTTTACATTCTGCGCCGCATTTGATAAACTGCTATAAAGACATCAACAGGAGGTGGCATAAGTGTTGAAAATCGGCGACAAGGTTGTTTACCCGATGCACGGTGCCGGAGAGATTACAGGCATGGAGGAAAATGAGGTTGGCGGCGTTATCAGCTCGTATTATATCCTCCATCTGCCGGTGGGCAATATGAAACTTATGCTACCGGTCGACAAAGTGGAGGAAGTAGGCTTGCGGGATTTAATCCCCGTCACACAACTTAAAGATGTCATCGAAGTCTTGACGGCTGAAACCGAACAATTTCAAGGCAGTTGGAATAAAAGATTTCAAACGAACCTTGAGCGATTGAAAACGGGAAACATTTTGGACGCGGCGGCGGTTGCTCGTAACTTATCCAGGCAGAATAACAAGAAGAAAATTTCAAGCGGCGAACGAAGGTTGCTTGACCTGTCTCGACAGATTTTAATAACTGAACTTGTCTACGTATGCGAAAAGACGCCCGAAGAAGTCACAGCTTGGGTCGATGAGCTGATTGAATCGCCGACGACAGAAGAGAAATAATTACTATTATCCGAACGCTGATAGGGCTTCGGAATTTTTTTTCTTGTCAAAGAAATTAAAGCGTGATAGAATTTCGCCGAAAATTTAAAGGCGTGGTGAACTAATGCTGAGAGAATTGGCGCGGGCAAAAATAAATCTGACGCTAGATATCAAAGGCTTGCGTGCTGACGGTTATCACGAAGTGTCAATGATAATGCAGACGATTGAACTTGCCGACGAGCTGGAGTTGAAGAAGATTTCAAGCGGCGTTGAACTGTCAATGAGTGGCGGCGAAAACATTCCGACTGATGAAAGAAATTTAGCTTGGCAGGCGGCTCTTGCGTTCCAAAAGTTCTGCGGAAAAAGTTTGGGCGTGTCGATAAGCTTGACGAAAAGAATTCCTTCGGCGGCGGGCTTGGCAGGCGGTTCAGCGGACGCGGCGGCAGTAATTCGCGGCATGAATCTGCTTTACGAACTGAACTTGACTGAGGACGAACTCTGCACAATCGGCGAAGGAGTCGGCTCGGACGTTCCCTTTTGCATAGTCGGCGGCACGTGTCTTGCCGAAGGGCGCGGCGAACGTTTGACGCGTCTTAAGCCGATAAAAAATTTCAGCGTCGTTTTAGCTAAGCCGCGCGGCGAAATTTCAACAGCTTGGGCTTATAAGACTTACGACAAAAGCCCCGCAACGATTCACCCGCCGAACGAAACGATTATTGAGCAGTTGTCTTGCGGAAATTATGACGCGGCATTTAAAAACTTCTCTAACGTACTCGAAGGCGTCGCGCTGAAGAAAATTCCTGCCATAGCCGATTGCAAGCGCAAGTTCCTTAACGCCGGTGCTAAGGTCGCTTTGATGAGCGGATCTGGTTCGACGGTCTTTGCATTAACTGACGAACTGCACGTTAAACAAATTGCCGCGAGCGTGACGGACGCTCAAATTTTTATCACTAGAACTTTTTAAGTAAGGATGAATGACAATGGGCAACAGACTGGAACCTATAACGATAAACAATTATCAGCCACTTCGCGAGACGGTTTGCGAGGCACTACGCGACGCAATAAAGCGCGGAATATTGGAGCCTGGTGAACGTCTTATGGAAGTTCAACTGGCGGAAGAATTAGGAATCAGTCGAACGCCCGTCCGCGAGGCAATTCGCAAGCTTGAGCAAGAAGGCTACGTTATCATGATGCCGCGCAGAGGAACTTACGTATCAAGCCTTTCAGTTCACGACGTTAAAGAAATCTTCGAGATAAGGACTGCCCTTGAATCGCTCTCGACGACGTTGGCAACTATGCGCATTGAGCCTGAAGAATTGGAAAAGCTTCGTGCCTTGCTCGTCGAAATCGAAGGACACATCGAACGCAAGGACATAGATAAAATCGTTGCGACGGATATTGAGTTTCACGGCTTGCTTTATCAAGTCAGCCGCAATGAACGACTCGTGACGATAATCAGCAACTTAAAAGAACAACTGGCGCGCTTCCGTACCTTGTCCATGTCATATCCTGGAAGACTGCAAGAGACATTGGAAGAACATCGGGCAATGGTCGAGGCAATAGCTGCTGGCGACGTGGACGCCGCTCGCGATGCCGCCGAACGTCACATGGAACAGGCGGAAGAAACTTTGTTAAAAGCCATGAGAAAGTAAGATCACAAGATAGTAAGATCATAAGATAGTAAGATCATAAGATGGCAAGATCATAAGGTAGTTGCTTTTGTGGAAGGAAACGTTATGAAACTGAAAACTTACAAGGATTTTATTGTTTGGCAAAAAGCAATGGACTTGACAGTTGAGGTTTATCGTTTGGTAAAATTCCTGCCGCGTGAAGAGACTTATGCTTTGTCAGACCAAATGCGTCGCGCTTCCGTTTCAATTCCCTCAAATATTGCCGAAGGTCAAGGGCGCGGCTCGACAAAAGACTTTATCAATTTCCTTTTTATAGCTCGCGGTTCGCAAACAGAATTGGAAACGCAACTGCAAATTTGTATACGATTAAATTATCTTTCGGAAACTCAAGCAGAAACGGCTTTAAATTTATGTCAAGAAATCAGCAAAATGCTAAGCACTCTGATACTCAAATTAAAATCATAAGCTCTCTATCTCCTGATCTTATGATCTAATGATCTTTCAAGCTTAAAAAGGAGGCAGGTTATCTTGGAAACACTAATACTTGCAGCGGGTAAAGGTACACGCATGAAAAGTAAATTCCCCAAAGTCTTACACAAAGTCGGCGGCAAGCCCATGCTCCAATACGTCATCGACGCGGCAAAGAAAGCAGGCTCGTCGCGTGAAGTCGTGGTAATCGGTTCAGGCTCCGAACTTGTCAAAGAGGCTATTTCGGGCGTTGAATTTGTAATGCAAGAAAAACAGCTCGGCACAGGTCATGCGGTTCTTTCGGCTAAGAAAAACTTTGAACAATCGGAAGGAACCGTTTTAATTCTGTGCGGCGATACTCCACTTTTGACAGCTGAGACCTTGAAAAAATTAATGACCGTTCACGAAAGCTCCAACTGCGTAGCGACTGTCTTAACTGCCGAAATGCCCAACGCTAAAGGTTATGGGCGCGTGATTCGTGAGAGTGACGGCACGTTTAAAAAAATCGTCGAAGAGAAGGACGCAACCGAAGCTGAGAAAAAAATCCGCGAAGTCAATGCGGGCGTCTACTGCTTTGACGTTAAGAAACTCTTCGACGTGTTGGCGAAGGTTAAGAACAATAACGCGCAGGGCGAATATTACTTGCCCGACACGTTGACTATCCTAAAGGCTGAAGGCGAGACAATCGGCGCATTCATTGCTGACTATGCTGACGAGACACTCGGAATAAATTCGCGCATTCAACTTGCCGCCGCCGAAAGAATCTTCCGCATGAAAAAGAATCATGCGCTAATGGACGCGGGCGTAACTATCGTAGATCCTAATACAACGTTTATTGATATGGACGTTACAGTCGGGCGCGACACGATTATTAAGCCGAATACCTATCTTGAAGGCAACACGACGATTGGCACGGAATGCACGATTGGTCCTGACGTTCGATTCACGAACATGAAGGTTGGCAACAATGTTACGGCGCAATTCAGCTATTGCCACGAGGCAGAGATTTGCGACGGCGTTATTCTTGGACCTTACGTCCACATCAGACCGGGGACGACAATCGGCGCAGACGTTAAGATTGGTAATTTCGTTGAGGTCAAGAACTCGAACATCGGCAAAGGCTCAAAGCTTCCGCACCTGCAATACATCGGCGATACGGACATGGGCAAAAATGTTAATGTTGGTTGCGGTACAGTCACTTGCAATTACGACGGCAAAAATAAATTCCGCACGAATATTGGCGATAAAGCTTTTATCGGTTGCAATACAAATCTGGTCGCGCCTGTCAACGTTGGCGACGGAGCTTATATCGGAGCTGGCTCGACGATAACTAAAGACGTTCCAAAAGATAATCTAGCCATAGCTCGCGCACGCCAAACGAACATCGAAGGCTGGAAGGATAAGCGCAAGTAATTTCGTGGAGGAGGAAGCCACTTAACTGGTTGCTTTACGGCAAGAAGACGCCGACTAAATAGAGCAAAAAAATCTTTTAGGGGAGCTGTTGAAATGAGTACTAAAAACAGCATTGAAGAGATTGGAAACTTTTGTTTGATGACTGGTAACGCTAATCCGGAACTCGCGCAGAAGATTGCCGAGCATATGGGCGTTAAAATCTTCGATACGTTCGTCGGGCGTTTCAATAACGGCGAATCACAAGTCATGATTAGCGACAGCGTTCGCGGCAAAGATATCTTTATCATTCAGCCGACAAGCCAGCCCGTCAACGATAACTTAATGGATTTGTTGGTTATGGCGGACGCTTGCAAGCGGGCTTCGGCGTACTCGATAACAGCCGTCGTGCCCTATTACGCCTATGCTCGTCAAGACCGCAAGACGCGTGGTCGCGAGCCTATCTCCGCTAAACTCGTTGCAAATCTCATGGTCGCGGCGGGCATGACACGAGTTATCACCGTTGACTTGCACGCGGGACAAATTCAAGGCTTCTTCGATATTCCCGTTGACCATTTGAAAGCGGCTCCCGTCCTTGCGGATTATTTCCGCGAACAAAAATTCGGCGATGATTTAGTCGTCGTCTCGCCCGACTTAGGCGGCGTCACTCGCGCAAGGGAACTCGCTGATTATCTCAAGGCACCTATTGCCATTATCGAAAAGAGGCGTCCGCGCCCTGGCGAAGCTGAAGTCATGAGCATTATCGGCGACGTTAAAGGTAAATTCGCGCTTATGGTTGATGACATCGTTGACACGGCGGGCAGTCTCTGCGAAGGCGCGAAGGCTCTTAAACGTCTCGGCGCAAAGAAAGTTATTGCCGCGTGCACTCATGCCGTCTTGAGCAAAAACGCCGTCGAGAGGATTAACAATTCCGACATCGGACAGCTCGTCATCACGGATACAATTCCCTTGCCGCCCGAAAAGCAATCGCCGAAAATTACTGTGCTCAGTATGGCGCAGGCTATCGGCGACGTTATCTTGAACATTCAATCGCACCGTTCGGTTAGCGTGCTCTTTAGATAATCGTTAGAAAATTTTCATCGGCGGTGAGCAATCGCCGCTGATTTTTATTTGAAGGGAGGGATTTTTTATGCCGCCGCCGCAAATCAAATCTAAAAGTCAGTATCGCGAGTCAACTTACAGCGAACAGGTTTTTAATCAATTTCAAGAAACAAGAAGTGAACTCAGAGAAACGCGCAAAGAACTCAATCAGCGCATGGATAGAGTAGAAGACCGCATGGACAGGATTGAAAATCGTATGAATAAACTTGAAGAAAAAATTGACAGACTCGACGAGAAAATCGACGAGAATCGCAGAGAAATTAACGGGAATATAAACAGACTCGCGAACAAAATCGACGCCATGCACAACGAGTTGAAGTCTTCGACGGGGCACATTTCCATTGCAAATATCTCGACGGTCGGCATTGCGCTCGGTGTGCTTTACTCTATCCTTTCCAAATAATTAAACTCAGGAGGAAAAAATTATGTCAGTTGAAAAGCTTGAGTTCCAAGCCGAAACTAAACGTCTGCTCGACTTGGTTGTCAATTCGATTTACACGAACAAGGAAATTTTCTTGCGCGAGCTCATCAGCAATGCTAGCGACGCCCTCGACAAGCTCCGTATCGAATCGTTGACGAATAAAGAACTTGCCAACGACGACGAGGAACCGGAAATTTTTGTCGTGCCCGACGCCAACACGAAGACAATCACAATCTCCGATAACGGTATCGGCATGACACGCGATGAAGTCATCACGAACATCGGAACAATCGCCAAGAGCGGCACAAAAGATTTTCTCGACAAGCTCCGCGAGGCAAGCGGCTCAACGGCTCAAGAGCTTATCGGTCAATTCGGCGTCGGCTTTTACTCCGCGTTCATTGTCGCCGATAAGGTCGAACTCATCACGCGCAAGGCGGGCACTGATTCCGCTGTTAAGTGGACGAGCGACGGCGCAGGCGAATACGAGCTTGAAGACTGCGATAAAGATTCACAAGGTACGATAATTGTCTTGCACCTCAAGAAAGAATTCTGCGGTGACGACGAATATAACTTCACTGACGCTCACGAGGTAGAACGGCTCGTCAAGAAGTATTCCGACTTCGTGCGCTATCCCGTTAAGATGAACTTTGAAGTCAAAGGCAAGGACGGCGAAGAGACATCTATTGAGATTCGCACAGTCAATTCAATGAAGCCGATTTGGACGCGCAATAAGTCCGAGATAACCCGCGAAGAGTACGACGAATTCTTCAAGCAGCAAGTGCACGAGTGGGAAGCTCCGCTTGAAGTCTTCCACGTCAAAGCGGAAGGCACCGTCGAATATACCGCGCTCCTTTGCATACCCAAGCACGCCGCGCCTAATCTTTATTATTCCGACTATGAATCGGGTCTGCAACTGTATTCGCGGCACGTCTTCATCATGGACAAGTGCAAAGACTTCTTGCCGGATTATCTGCGGTTCGTCAAAGGCTTAGTTGATTCGCCCGACCTGCCGTTGAACATTTCCCGCGAGATACTTCAACAGAGCGTCGAGGTTAAAGTCATTGGCAAGGCATTGGAAAAGAACATTCAAAAGCAACTCGGCAAGATGCTTAAAGACGACCGCGACAAGTACGAGGAGTTCTGGCGCGAGTTCGGCAAGTCATTAAAGATTGGCGTATATAACAGCATGTTCGATAACAAGCTCAAGGACAGCTTGAAAGATTTGCTCTTGTTCCCGACTTCCAATGACGGAAAACTTTCGACGCTTGCCGAGTATGTCTCACGCGTGCCGGACTTCCAAAAGAAAATTTACGTGGCGGCGGGCAAGGACGCGACGGCGATTGAACAGCTCCCGCAAATGGAACTGCTCCGCGAACGTGGTCTTGAGGTAATTTACCTGACTGACCCCGTTGACGAGTTCACGATTGATGTTCTTCATGAGTACGACGAAAAACATTTCCAATCGATAACCCGCGAAGATTTCGAGCTTGACGACGCCGAGTCGCAGAAGGTTAAAGCCGAAGTCGAAGAGATTGCCAAGACGCATGAAGATTTACTCAAGGACGTTAAGGAAGCTATCGGCGGCGACGTTAAGGAAGTGCGTTTGACTTCGCGTCTCAAGTCGGGTGCGGTTTGCTTAGTCACGGGCGAAGGCGGACCTTCGCTTTCAATGGAAAAAACTTTCGCGGCGATGAATAACCCGATGTTCAAGGCGACACAAATCCTTGAGCTTAACCCGAATCACGCCGTGTTTAAAAAGTTGGAGAGCCTCCACGAAGGCGGCAAAGATTCGCAAGACTTTAAAGACTTGTGCACGACGCTTTATTCTCTTGCACTGCTGATTGAAGGCGTCATGCCCAACAACCCCGCCGACCTCGCTAACAAAGTCACTGAGCTCCTTACGAAATAAATTTTAGTGGGCGGAACGTCCTCGACACTTTCAAAGTTGCGTTTGCAATTCGCAAGCAAATAATTTAAAATCCCCCTGTGAAGTTCAGAGGGATTTTTTTTGGAAAGAGTTACTCGGTGATAAGATGATTAAACTGATTAACGTTACAAAAATTTTCGGCAAGAAGGTCGCGTTGAAGAGCATAAACCTTGAGATTGCTGACGGGGAAACGCTCGCGATAATCGGCGGCTCTGGTTCGGGCAAGTCGACGCTACTAAGATTGATGATTGGCTTGATTAAACCGACGAGCGGCGAAATATGGATTGGCAACGATGAGATCTCCCACGCAAGCGAACATGACATGATGCGTATCCGTCTGCGAATGGGAATGGTCTTTCAATATTCTGCGCTATTCGATTCAATGACAGTCGGCGATAACGTTGCCTTCGGGCTTGTCGAACACACCAACTATAGCAAGGAAAAGATTCAAGCTATTGTCGCGGAGAAACTTCATCAAGTGGGCTTGGAAGGCGTGGAAAATCGCATGCCCAATGAACTTAGCGGCGGCATGAAGAAACGCGTTTCCTTAGCGCGCGCGATTGCCTTTGGTCCGGAAATTATTTTCTACGACGAGCCAAGCTCCGGTCTTGATCCGATTACGACTAACAGGATTGACGAGCTGATTATCGAGACGCAACGAGCCTTGAACGTTACAAGCATCGTCGTTACGCATGACATGGTTAGCGCGTGCCGCATTGCCAATCGAATCGCTATGGTTTATAACGGCGAATTAATTGCCGTCAACACGCCCGATAACTTTAAGAAGATTCAAGATAAACGAGTAAGGGAATTCTTCCGATTAATAGATTGAAACTCAAGGAGGCGAGAGAATGTCAGTTGAAGCAAAGGTCGGAGCGTTCACGGTCGGCGGATTAATGTTACTGGGCGGCGCGACGGCAGGGCTTGGTAATTTCAGTTTCGGCGGCAATGACGATTATGTTTTGTACGCAGGCTTTAAACAGGTAGTCGGACTTCAGCAGCAGTCGGACGTTCGATTGAGCGGCGTATTGGTCGGCAAGGTCACTAAGATTACTCCCGAAGGCACGGGCGTTACGGTCACGATGTCAGTCAATCCCGAAACCAAAATTCCTAAGCAGTCCAAAGTAACGATAACTTCAAGTGGCGTCATGGGCGAAAAGTTCATAAACTTTCAACCCAAAGTCGATAACGGCGAATACTTGGAGAACGGCGCGTATCTTTACGGCGCGGACGAAGCAGGAATGGATCAGATGTTCGACGGCTTAACAAAAGTCATGGACAAGGTCGAAGACCTCTTAGAGGACGTGCACGCGATTTTAGGCGACGATACGTTTAAAAAGTCCGTCGTCGAGATGAGCCACAACATGGAAGAATCTTCAGCGAACGTGAACAGGATGACGAGTACCTTAGCGAAGATTACTGCCGATAACGAAGAGATGTTCAATGACATGGTTAGGCAGATGAATAGCGCAGTCGCCGGAATGAATCAAACGATGGCGAACGTCGAGCACATGACAGCTAACATTGATAGATTCGCGGGCGACCCGCAGACCGTTGAGGAATTAAAGACGACTCTTAACAACATTGCTAAGACTTCAAGTTCTGTGGCGAACATGGCGGACAACATGAATAAATTCGCGGGCGATCCTAAAGTTGCTGAGGACTTAAAGGCGACCGTGAGCAATGCCCGAAGCATAACCGAACGCGCCGATAAAATGTTGGGCAAGGTAGAAGGCACTGCCGATAAGATCTCAAAGATTGACGTTGCGCCGTCGGTTGATATACTATACAGTGGCAAGAAGCACGATTGGAATACTAACTTCAATCTTGACGTGACGAGCGGCGATACAACTTTCTTACTTGGCGCGGAGGATATCGGTGACCATACGCGCTTGAACTTGCAAGGCGGAAAAAAATTCGGGACGGACTTCGGAGCACGTGGAGGAATCATCGCGGGCAAGCCGGGCATCGGTTTAGACGCCTACGCCGGGAGCAAGTGGAAGTTTTCCGCCGAAGCCTATGACTTGAATCATGGCAGAGTGCGTTTGAAGTCTCAATATAAAGTCGCCGACTCAACTTACATTCTCGGCGAGTGGCACAACGTTAATAAGAAGGAAGACCGCGCTTTTTATTTTGGGCTTAAGCAGGAGTTCTGATATGAAAATTCTTTTGGCAATGTTTCTCGGATTGATGATCACGTTGACGGGGTGCAGCAAAGAACCGCCCGTTGAAGTCAAGACGGAAAAGGCTATGGCAGTCGACGGAGCCTTTACAATCACGCACGACGGAAATATTTCTTTGAGCGGCGAACAGAAAGTTTTGTCGAGCGTGTCGGGCAACGTAGTAGAAAAATTTTTCCGTGACGGCGACGAAGTGACGGAGAGGCAACCGCTGTTTAAGGTGGGCAACAAAGAATCGGAGACTGAACTTTTGCAAGCCAAGAAAGAACTTGCGGAGGCGATGACGAATTTGGCAAAGGAAGCCGCGCAAAAACATCCCTTAGGGGAGTTGCAAGCCGAGATTGATGAACGCCAAGCACTTATAAAAAAGATGGAAGACGAGTCGGCGGCGGGAATGGTTTATTCGCCAATGACGGGTCAAATTAATATCGGAAGCGTTCTGGTCGGCGCGGAGGTCAAGGCGGGCGAAACTGTCCTCGCGACGATTGGTAGTGATAATCCTGTTGTCGTTCGCTTTGAAGTTTCGGACGTGGAGAAAAATATTTTGTCGACGGGCAAGCCAAAAGTTACGCTGAAGTTTATCGACGGCACGACTTATCCTCGTGAAGGCAAGCTTACCTTTAACGACACGTCAGCCGAGGCGACCTTTGATAATCCAATCGGGCTGTTGCTTTTGGGGCATGCTGTTCAAATTGAGCTTAACGGGTTGAAAGTTCCGGGCGTCTTGCTTGCCCCCGAAACGGCAGTTCAGCAACGCGACGGCGGGGATTTTGTTTTCGTCGTTGATTCAAATAGAGAAGCCGCCTTGAAAAAAATTTCACTCGGCGGCAAAATAGGTAATAAATTCATTGTGAACGACGGCTTGAAGGCGGGCGAAGAGGTTGTTGTTGAGGGGTGGAACAATCTGCGCGAAGGCACGCCGCTTTCCGTGACGAACGATAAATAAGTTTGGAGGAGATTGAGATGAGGATTTCCAATCACATTAAAAAGAATATTCGCAGGAAGTTTGCGGCACTGTGCGCGGGTATTATAGCTTTATCAATCGGCGGCACTGTCAGCGCGTCTGAAGTCGTCAATATCACGCTCGACGAGACAATTCAACGCGCATTTGAAAACAACCGCACGATTAAAGAATCTGTTGCCGAACGTGAAGGAGCTTTCTGGAGCTTGAGCGAGGCACGCCGCCAAGGCAATCCTCAAGTAACGTGGAGTTGGAGTGGTGCGCGTGTGGGCGGCATGAATTATGACGCTTCGGGTACTCGTCACGCCTTTACAAACACTGGCTCTATAAGTATGCCAATCTATCAGGGCGGTCGCTTAAGGGAAGGTCGTCGTTCGGCTCGTTACGCTTTAAGCTCGGCGGATTTGTCGCTTGAAAATACAATGCAAACTGTTCGCTTGCAGTCGACGATTTATTATTTTGATGTCCTGCAGTACAAAAACTTAATCGAAGTTCATGAGGAAGAAGTCTTGACGTTGCAGGAGCATTTAAGGAACGTCGCCGCGCAATTTAGAGTTGGCACCGTGGCTAAGGTTGACGTGCTTGAGTCGCAAGTCGAACTTGCAAACGCTTTGCAAACCCTCGTAAATGTTCAAAATAGTTATGACGTTGCTATCGCCAATCTGAATAACTATATTGGTCTGCCTGCCGATACGGTTATTCGTCCTCAAGATCAGCTAACCTACAGGAAATACGATTTAAACTTAAGCGACTGCACGGCGTATGCTTTGGAGAACCGCGCAGATGCCGCGATGGCTGATTACGCCGTTAAGCAAGCCGAATCTGCCAAAAAGTCGGCTAAGTCGGGCTGGTATCCAAGCGTCAACGCAGGTATATCTAAGGAACTCGATACGGAAAATATGTTCGGGCACAAGACGAACGATCAATGGTCAATGGGAATAAGTGCATCGTGGAATATTTTTGACGGCGGCATAACGCGTGCGCAAGTCAATCAGGCGGAGGCGGCTCTCGTTCGTGCTCGAGAGGTTGCCGCTCAAACTCGCGAACAAATTCAGCTTGACGTTCAATCGGCTTTCCTTGACCTTCACGCCGCCGAAAGAAACATTGGTACCACGCAAGCGGCAGTTATCCTCGGCGAAGAGAACTATAAAATCGCGCAAGTTCGTTACGCGGCGGGCGTCGGCACAAACCTTGAAGTCATGGACGCTTCCGAAAAGTTAATGGAGGCTCGCTCGAACTATTTCACGGCTCTTTACAATTACAATGTCGCCAAAGCGTCGCTCGATAGATATATGGGCGTGCCGGTTGAAATTGACGTTGTGCGCTATATCGAATCCGAAAGCAAAGGAAACACTGCTACGAAGTCCCGCGAAGATGCCGCCTTGACCAGTGAAGCCGCCGCAGTTCCGGAGACCGGTGAAGTTGCGCCTGTTGTCTTGATTGACTTTGAAAACTCGTTGCCTACGCCCTCTCAAGACAATGACCAAAATAAGATTCAAAACGAAACCAAAGACCAACCCTTTGTAAGTGATTAGATTATAAGATGGATAGATAGGAAGATAGAAAGTAGATAGCTTTTAATCTTTTAATCTTTTAATCTTCTAATCTCGTAATCTCTTAATCTTTCCATTTGAGAGGAGCGGCTCGCCGTGTTGAAAATTTTAAAATTTCTCGGCGGAACGTTAATTGCTCTGGCACTGGGCGGCGGGCTTTACATAAATTCACAACGGGCGGCGATTATGGAGAAGGCATTGACTACGGCAGAGGAAACAGCGTCGAAAACTTTAGGCGTGCCCGTCAAAATTGGTAGTGTCGACTTAAGCAACATAAATATTTTCGACCGTGATAAGAACAGTGACATCACGATTCATGACGTGGAAGTCTTCGACAAGAAGGAAGAACTTATTGCCCGCATTGATACGGCGGCGATTAATTTTAAATTGCTCGTGCTGAAGGATGACCCTGTTGCCGCGCTCGACGAGATTAAACTAGACGGCACGACGCTTAACCTTAAACAGCGTGATGACGATTCATGGAACGTCAATGATATTAAACTTGAGAGCGAAGGCGAATCGACATTCGACGCGAAAATTTTTTTGACACGCGGCACGCTTAATGCTGACTTCGACGGGAAAAGTATTTCTGTTGAAGAGATTGCCGCCGAAGCCGACTGCGCCGACATGAACGCCATATCCACCAAACTCAACGCCAAAACACTCGGCGCACACATCGACGCAACCGGTACGCTCGGCACGGCTCAACAAGTCATCAATGCTGCCGTCGACGAAATTTCTTTTGATAAGCTCCTGCCATACTTGCCCGCCGATAAAATCCCCGACGGCGTGGAGATTCTTGGCGGCGCGGCAGAAAATTTTTCTCTGCACCTCCTGCGCCGCGATGATACTTTGACTTATCTAGGCTCAACCAAAGTTAAGGGCGCAACCGTCAAGATTGAAACGACCAACGTCGAAGGTATTAACGGTAATGTGACGTTCAATGAACGCGAAATTATTTTGGACGCCGCCGCCACTGCTAACGGTCAACACGCCTCCGCAAGCGGCAAAATTCGTCTCGATACCGACGAAACTTTTTTTGATATCTACGCCGAATCCGATAGCTTTAAGCCCTCTGCAATCATAAGCGATATTGGCATTGACGGCGCAGCGGCTGTTCAAGCTCATCTTGTCGGCACCGCCACCAATCCTCAAGTCGATGCCGATATTTATTCTTCATGGCTCGGCTATGATAATCTTTCCGCGCAAAATATATCTACAAAGCTCCGTTACGTCGGCGATATGATTTATCTTAACGACACCACAGCGGACATCTTCGGCGGCAACGTGGTAGGCACGGCGGAAATTAGAACTGATGATTTATCTTTTAATGCGCACGTCAAAGCAAACGGGCTAGACGCGGCGACGCTCTGCGAGTTCAGCGACTCCGATAAAATTATCAACGGCAAACTTTCGGCGGACGTGGGCATTAACGGCAACACTTCTGAACTTGATAAGATAAAAATTTACGGCAACGCGGGCGCGACCGGCTTAGAGGTTGAAGGCGTGCACTTCACCGACGCGAACGCTTCTTTTTATTTCAATGACGACGACTTGAAGATTGATTACCTCAGCGCGAACTTGCCCAACAAAGGCACGCTCGGTCTTGAAGGTACAATCACTGACACGACTAACCTTGACTTGAAGTTTTACGGGGCGCATGTTGACATGGCGATTCTTAAGAACCTTAACAACGCGCTTGACATGAGCGGCTTGTCGGACTTCAAAGGAACCGTTCACGGCGACTCCGATAATCCGAATGTGACTTTGGAACTTTCCGCCGTCGACAACTCCAAAGGCGAGGGCGAACACTTCACGGGCAAGCTTTTTAAGCAACCCTTTGACTCGATTCAACTTGCGGCGTCAGGCAGTCTCGATGGCATTAACATAGATAAATTTAATCTCGTAAAGGACGGCAACTTGAAATGGACGGTCATTGAAGGCAACATCGGCTTGACGGGCGAGAAGCTAGTCAATCTTCAACTCGACACGACGCAAGTCCGCGCAGAAGACCTTGCCGCGCTCGTCGCTCCAGACCAGCCCATAACCGGCAACGTCACTAACACCGTTAAAATCACCGGCACCATTGATAACCCGCAAATCGCCGGCAATATCAAATTCAATCGCGGCAGTTATCATGGCGTCTTGCTCAGCGGTATGACGGGCGATTACTTCTTGGAAGGCGATATCCTCCGCCTGCAAGATTTTGAAATTACTTCCCCGATGGTCGATATGATTTTGAACGGCACGATTAATAAGACGACGCAAGTTATGGATTTTGTCGTTCAAGG